>SPCO01000031.1 GCA_004525275.1 Thermomicrobiales bacterium
CGGCCACGAACTGCTCATCACAGACGGTGTCGCGCCCATCAGCTGGGGCTGCTACCCGATGGTGCCGTTCGCGGGGCGTATCCGCGATGGCCGTTTCAGGTTCGACGGACGCGACATCCAGCTGGCGCGGAATCTCCCGCCCAACGCCATCCACGGGACGGTCTTCGATCGGCCGTGGACGGTGAGCGCTCCGGACACGCTGGCCATCGATCTTGGACCTGCCTGGCCGTTCGCCGGACGCGTCGAGCAGCGGTTCGATCTGAAACCCGAAGGTCTGGAGGTGACGCTCTCGCTCGAGGCCGACGAACCGATGCCCGGCGCACTCGGCTGGCATCCCTGGTTCCGGCGCGTGCTGACCGGAACGTCGGACGAGCCGCTCACACCCTCGGCCCAGGCCGAGTTGCGGTTCGATGCCGCCCAGATGTACGTGCGCGATGCGGCCGGCTTGCCGACCGGCGAACTCGTCCCGCCTCGACAAGGGCCGTGGGACGACTGCTTTACCAGGGTCATGGGTGCGCCTCGCCTGACCTGGCCCGGAACGATGACCCTCGAAATCGACTCCGAATGCGATCACTGGGTGATCTACGACGAACCCAGCGGTTCGATCTGCGTGGAGCCGCAGACGGCACCACCGGACTTCCCATCGATCGCACCCCGGACGATCGAACCGGGCGCACCGCTCCACGCGGTCATGCGTTGGCGATGGTGGCCGGGCGAGTTGTCGGACGAGGCCGTCGGGAAGGATACGGCCAGGGTATGAGGCTGGCGTAGTCTGACCACGCTATCGTTGGGCTGACAGACGCTGCCCGGACATCGGAGTGCCCACGATGACATTTGCAGGATTCTCGCGCGAGGCGCTCCAATTCCTGGCCGACCTTGCCGCGAACAACGAGCGATCCTGGTTCCAGCCGCGCAAGGCGGACTACGAACGTCTGCTCAAGCATCCGCTGGAAGCGCTCTGTACCGAGTTGTCCGAGCGCTTCCAGTCGCGTAACCTGCCGCTCGTCGCCGATCCGGTCCGTTCGCCATTTCGGATCTACCGCGACGTCCGCTTCTCAAAGGACAAGTCGCCCTACAAGACGCACGTGAGCGCCCACTTTCCGTGGGAAGACGGTGGCCCGGCGGGCTACTTCAGCCTGGGATTCGGCGAGATCTACATCGGTGGCGGTTTGTACCATCCCGAGTCGTCGCAGCTGGCCGCCTGGCGGACGGCCGTCGCAGACCGCCCCACGGAGGTCCATGCAGCGATCGAAGACCCGGCATTCGTCGCGGCGTTCGGGGAGGTCGAAGGCGAACGGCTCAAGCGGGGACCCGCGGGGTACCCGGCCGATCATCCAGAGATGGAGCTCCTCAAGCTCAAGGACATCACGTTCGGACGGCGGCTCAGCGACGCGGAGGCGATGTCCGCCGATCTTCCCGACGAGCTCATGAACGGCTATGTGGCAGCCCTGCCGGTGCTTAGCCTGCTGGCCGGTCTGACCGCTGCGCCATCAACGACACCCGGCGCCTGACCACAAGGAGTCATCAATGACCATGGAACAGGACATCGATCCCTCGGCACCCCCGTCCGGCTCTGGATGCTTCGAGTGCGACGCGACCGGCGGCTGGTGGCTCAATCTCCGCCGCTGCGCCCGCTGTGGTCACATCGGCTGCTGCGACAGTTCACCGTCCCAGCACGCAAGCGCGCACGCTGCGGAGGCCGGCCACTCGGTCTTCCGGTCCTTTGAGCCCGGCGAAGACTGGTTCTGGGACAGTGCTGAGGGCGCCTACTGCGAAGGGCCTCCCCTCGCGCCACCGGACCACCATCCGCTCGACCAACCGACCCCTGGGCCCGCCGGACGGGTCCCCGCCGACTGGGAACGACTCCTCCACTAGGGAAACGCGCACGGTCGTGAAGAGCCAATACCGGGTCGTCGTCGTGGGCGGCGGGATCGTCGGCGTGAGCGTCGCCTACCACCTGGCGTTGCGAGGCGTGACCGACGTGGCGATCGTCGAGCGCGACCGGCTCACCGCCGGCTCGTCGTGGCACGCCGCGGGCGGCTTCCACGCCATCAACGCGGACACGCGGATCGCGGAGCTTCAGCGCTACACGATCGGCCTGTACTCAACTGTCGAGGCGGAGAGCGGACAGAGCATCGGTCTCAAGATGTCGGGCGGTCTGGAACTCGCCGGCACCGCCGAACGTTGGCGCTGGCTGAAATCGGAGCTGGCCTGGATGCACAGCCAGGGCCACGAGGGCGCGAGGCTACTCACCCCCGAGGAGGCTGCGGCCACCGTTCCGATCATCGATCCGGCCGGCCTGTTCGGCGCCCTCTTCGACCCCGAGGAGGGCAACCTCGACCCAAATGGGGCCACCTATGCCTATGCCGCGGCGGCCCGGGCACGCGGCGTCGAGATCATCACCGGGAACCGGGTCACGGCCCTGGATCCCCGCGGGGACGGCGGCTGGAACGTGGTGACCGAAACCGGGACGATCATCGCTGAGCACGTCGTCAACGCTGCCGGCCTGTGGGCACGGCGTGTCGGGCGGATGGTCGGCGTCGATCACCCGCTCGTGCCGATGCCCCATCACTACCTCGTCACCGACGAGATCCAGGCGGTCGCCGCGATCGACGGTCTCATGCCGGCGGTCACAGACCTCGAGGGCTTCACCTACCTGCAACGCGAGGGTGACGGAGTCCTGCTGGGGATCTACGAGCAGCATCCGGTCCACTGGGCAGTGGACGGGGCGCCATGGGACTTCGGGATGACCCTCTTCCCGGAGGAGATCGACCGGATCCTGCCCGAGCTCCAGATGGCCTACGCGCGCTTCCCGGTCCTCCAGGACGTCGGGGTCAGACGATGGGTGAACGGCGCATTCACGTTCACGCCGGACGGTAATCCGCTGGTTGGCCCGGTCGACGGTCTGCCTGGCTACTGGGCGGCCTGTGGCTGCATGGCCGGGTTCTCGCAGGGTGCCGGGATCGGGCTGGCGCTGGCGAACTGGATCGTGGACGGCGATCCCGGCTACGACGTCTTCGGGATGGACGTGGCCCGCTTCGGACCCTACGCCACGGGTGACAGATACCTGCGCGCGACGACCGCACAGTTCTACGCGCGCCGCTTCGTGATGGCCTACCCGAACGAGGAGCTTCCAGCCGGGCGTCCTCTGAAGACAACGCCGTGCCACGAGGCATTTCTCGAATCTGGCGCGCGGTATACGGTCAACTGGGGT
The DNA here is from genome assembly GCA_004525275.1 of Thermomicrobiales bacterium. Taxonomy (GTDB): domain Bacteria; phylum Chloroflexota; class Limnocylindria; order Limnocylindrales; family CSP1-4; genus SPCO01. The sequence goes on from SPCO01000031.1 coordinate 3,215, forward strand.
CTGGAGATCCCGCTCTACTTCGCCCCCGACCCGGGTTTCGTCGAGACCGAGGCGCTTGGGCGATCGAACGCCGAACCGTTCGTCGCAGCGGAGGTCGAGGCGGTCCGGACTGCCGCCGGCGCGTACGAGATCGCCGGGTACGCACGCTACGAGGTGACGGGACCCGGCGCCGCGGCTTGGCTCGACGTCCTGCTCGCCGGGCGACTCCCGGGCGTCGGACGGATCCGGCTGGCGCCGATGCTGGGACCGGCCGGGCGGCTGGTAGGCGACCTCACGGTGACGAGGCTGAGCAGCGCCCGCTTCTGGCTGACCGGTTCCTACTACCTCCAGGACTGGCACATGCGCTGGTTCCGGAGCCACCTGCCGACCGCCGGCGTGACCGTCGACAACCTGACCGACGACCGGATGGGCTTCTCCATCTCCGGCCCCGCGTCGCGCGCGATCCTCGAGTCGCTCACCGACGACGACATCTCCGGCTCGGCGTTCCCCTTCCTGACCGTCCGAACGATGAAGATCGGAGCCTTGGAGGCTGTCGTCGGGCGGATCTCGCTGACCGGCGAGCTTGGCTACGAGATCGTCGTCCCGACCGACCGGCATCGGGCCCTGTGGGACACGCTGCGCGACGCCGGACGGCCGCTCGGCCTGCGCCTGATCGGCGACCGCGCGATCGACAGTCTTCGACTCGAGAAGGGGTACGGCATCTGGTCGGCCGAGTTCCGCCAGGACGTCACGCCCGGGATGTCGGGGCTCGACCGGTTCGTCGCCTTTGACAAGGACGACTTCATCGGGCGCGATGCTGCGACCTGGGAACGAGAACATGGCGTCACGCGGCGGCTCGTCTTGCTCGAGGTGGACGCGCTCGACGCCGACGCCCGGAAGGACGATGGGATATGGCTTGATGGCCGCCTGGTCGGTGTCGTGACGTCGGGCGCGTATGGCCACCACGTCGGCCTGAGCCTCGCCCTCGCGTACCTGGATCCCGAGGCTACGGCGGTCGAGCGCGACCTTACGGTGTATGTCGTTGGCGAGCCGCGGTCGGCTCGCATCCTGCCCGGAATCCCGTACGACCCGCTGGGTCTTCGGTTGCGCGACGGGTGAGCTGGCGGACGAGGCCGAGTACCCTCAGTCGATGACGAATGCCGAGACGCAAGACGGGCCGCTCATCGAATTCACCGATCCATCCCTCAGACGGCCGCTACCCGCGCCGCTCCACGGTGCCCGAGCCGACATCATCGCCATGGCGCGCGACCTCGCGGCCATCCCGGAAGCGGCACTGACTCAGCCCTGGTCCTGGATCGGCGGGAGTGAGCAGGAAGTGCGCTATGGCGCCTATCGGGCTGCTGAGGCCCTCGAGCAGGCCGAGACCGAGGCTCGCCATGCGGCTGCCCACGCGGACCTGGCCTCGGGCGACGCGATGCGGATCATCGGTCCGGCGACGGCGGCTCGGTGGGATCTCCTTGGACTTCTCATGCCGCTCGAGGAAGCGCGGCTCGACGCGGACCCGGGCGGTGACGAATGGTCACTGCGGCTCGTGGTCGGCCACGTGATCAGCGGCCAGCGCGCGTATGCCTGGGGCACCGCCTGGTGGCAGGCGCAGGGCTACGAGCTGGCCGACCCGAACCTGCCGGCCGGCGCGCCCGAGGCGATGTGGGACGATCTTCCAGACGAGGCGACCACCGAGGCGGAGGGGACGATCGATGACCTGCGAGCGCGTCTCGATGCGACCCTCGACTTGAGTGCCGAACGCCTCGCCGGCCTGCCTGACGAACGCTTCGGTTTCGGATCCCGCTGGTCCGGGTTCCCGGTCACGATCGGCTTTCGCATCGGCCGCTGGTCGTCGCACATCCGGGAACACACGATCCAGGTCGAGAAGACGCTGGCGATGCTCCACCGCGAGCCGAGCGAACCGGAACGACTCGTGCGACATGTCCTCGCGGCGTACGGTCGGGCGGAGGCCGTCGTCTTCGGCGGCTTGGGGGGCGACGAGGCGGTCGAGCGAGTCGTGCACGGCGCAGCCGACGCCCGGGCTGCCGTTCGCTCCGCCCGAGAGGCCGCCGGCGTCTGATCGGTGCGCTCAGCGCCCGGGGCTCAGGACGCGTCGGGCAACATCGTATAGACCAGACATTCCCCGCGCAGCACCTCCGTGCCATCGGCCCGTCGCGCCACGCAGCGGAGCTTGGTGATGGGCTTATCGGCACGTGCCTCGAGCACCTCGGCTTCGGCCGTCACCGTGTCGCCGACGAAGACGGGCGCGGGATAGTCCCATTCCTGGTGCAGGAAGACGCTCCCCGGCCCGGGCAGGCGCATCGCCACGAGGGCGTTGAACAAGCCCGTCGTGAGACCGCCCTGGACCACCAGCCGACCCACCCGGGTGCTCGACGCGAACGCCTCGTCGAAATGAAGTGGGTTCCGGTCGCCGGAGAGTTCGGCGAAGGCTTCGACATCGGTGGCCGTGAACGTTCGGGTCCAGGTCGCCGTCGCTCCGACGGCTGGGGGCTGCCAACTCAAGGACCGACCTCACTGATCTCGGGGCTGTCACGCGCTCCGGTCCAGCAACGATAGCCGCTCTTGTGCGCGAATGAGCGAAACCGGCGGACAATGGCCGCGTGACACACGAGTACATCATCGCGCTGGGAGGCACCGTTCTGGGGAGCGGTCAGACGGATGGCCCGGTTGCGACCGCGGTCGGCTGGGCTGCCGATCGGGTGCTGGCCGTCGGGTCGGATGAGGTCGTCAAGACGATCTCACGCGGCGATTCGACCTTCATCGACGTCGCGGGTTGTGCGATCAGTCAGGCACCACGGGATAGCGGGGCCGCAGAACTTCTGCTCCGAGCCATGGTGACGACCGGTCGCCCATTCAACTCGATCGAGGTCCTCAAGGAGGCCGGCCTGTTCGAAGATGCGGAACCACTGGAGGTCGGCGCGCCCGCGGATCTCGCCTTCTGGAGCGCCATCCCGGAGACGCTATCGACGCGATCCGCGACGACCCTGCGGATCATGGCGATCGTTCGCGCCGGGGCCTTCACCGAAGGCGACGAGCACACCGGACCGTTCAAGCTGGTGCTTCCATCGGGCTAACGGCTGAAGTGCGATGTCCTGGGAGTTCGCGGTCGTCGCCACCGCTCGCCTGGCCATGCGCAGTTGTGCGCCGCCGCTAGTCTTCGAGCAGCGTCGGTTCGTTCGCGAGATCGCCGGCCACCTCGGCGAGCGCCGAGGTCAGCATCCTGGCCAGTCCCAAGTCCAGATCCGAGCCGTCGTCGCAGGCCATGTGGTAGCACGGATCTGCGGGCGCGCCGGCCTTGGAGCCCGACGCGGTCGCCTGTTGCGGAGAGACCGTCTCATTCGCCCCCGAGAACACGCCGCCGATCGGGATCCCGCCCTGCTGGAACGCGAGGTGGTCGGATCCACCACCCAGCTCGAGGATTTGCGGGGTCCCGCCGGCTCGCTCGATGGCGGCGGCCAGCAGGTCGCGCACGGTCGCCGAGCCCGCAGGGGCGCCGCTCTCGTTGTAGACGGCGGCATACCCGTTTGGCGAGGCGACCATGTCTGCATTGAGATAGACACGGATCGCCTCACGCTCCTCGGCCGAGAGGCCCTCGAAATAGTGGAATGACCCATGGAGCCCAACCTCCTCCGCGCCCCAGAAACCCAGCCGGATGGTGGAACGAGGGGTGGCGCCGCCCAGCGATCGGGCGATCTCCAGGAGCGCGGCAACGCCGGATCCGTTGTCGTTGACGCCTGGTCCATCGATCACCGAGTCGAGGTGCGCGCCGAGCATGATCACCGAGTCCGGCTCGCTGCCGGGGAGTTCCGCGATGATCGATCGCGTCGGACTTGGGACGGTCCGTGCGTCGGTGACCAGCGTCGCGTCCCCACCCTTGGCGGCGACATCGATCAGCGCCGCCACGGCCGGCCCCGAAGCGCCCGCCGCGGGGATCGTCAGGCCATCCGGGTCGACCAGGGTCGGCCGCAGAACGCTGCCCGCGGCGGCTGCCGGATAGCCAGCCACGAACGCGGCGGCACCAGCGGCCTGAGCGGCGACGACCTGGTCGCGGCGAAAGCACACGCCGGGTGGGACGAGGACGATCGCGCCCTCCGGAAGACCACCGTAGCCGGCGGCCGAACAGCCCGCACCGGTGGACTCGGGAGTCTCCCAGTCGATGGCCACGACGGGGCCCGTGACCTCCCCGCCCGGAGCGAAGATCAGCGGCGCCACGTCTCCGGCTTGGAAGGCCTGCTCTGCGACCTCGAGCCTGGAACCGCCATCGTCGAAGAAGGCCGGCGTCGTGAACGCGTCTTCCTGGACTTGCCAGCCGGAGGCCTGCAGATCGGAGATGACGAGATCGGCGGCCGCGTCGTAGCCGGTGGATCCGACCGCGCGGAAGCCATCCGCCTTGGTCGACAGCGCCGCCAACGCATCGAGACGGTCACGTAGCCCCTCCTCGGTGATCTGCGTGGCCGGCGGGCTCGTGGGGGCCGATGCGGTCGGGGCCGGACTCGTCGGACCGACGGTCGGGGCCGGCGTCGATGCGCACGCGGCGAGGAGGGTCACAGCGACCAACAACGCAGCGACGGGCGTCAGTCGGGACGCGCCAGCGATCGTTCGTTCGGAGCGCGTCACGGCCAGGAAGTCTGGAGACGGCTTCATCATGGCCATTCCTTCGTTGGCTACCCGCGACCAGGCGGGCTCGCTCCGCCGAATGATATGCGGCGGCGGCATTCGCTTCGGAGCAACGATAGATGACGGTTCGGCGCTGACGGCGATCATGCACGGGTGTCGGTCTATCTCCCACACCGACGAGCCGGCGCTCAGCCGCAATCGGTGACGGCGCGCGATGCGATGTCGATGTGCAATCGGGCATGCCCGCCGAACTCGAGGGCCGTCGGGAGATCATCGGCTCCCAGCGCGAGGGTTGCCCAGCCGACGATCCGCTGAGGATGCGAGGGCAGCGACGGGAACGTGTTGCTCGCCGGACTCCATGCGGCGATCGCGTCGGCCAATATCGCCCAGCGCGCGGACGGGTCACCCCAACTCCAGCCGAGGACGTCGCGCACAACGCACGCTCCGGCCGCTCCGGCCGCTTCGGTCGCCGGACCATGCTGCCCAGCCAACCCGGGCAGGAGCCCCACGGCGTTCGCCCCTGTCACGGTCCCGTCGCCGTCGGCGTCGCCGTAGCCTGGCCCGTCCGGTCCGACGACCAGGTTGCGCGCCGCCTCAGCGGCTGCGCCGACAGCGACGAGGTCCACCGCAGCCTGCCACCGGGAGACGGCATCGTCGATCTCGCTCAGACGATGCTCAAGTGCACGCTGATCAGCCGAGTTGCTGCTCAGCGGCGTCGCGACTGGGTCAGCCGCCCCGGTCCCCTGGCCGGAACCGCAACCGATCATCAGGAAGGCGAAGGCACTGATCACCGCGATTCGACGATCAGCGGATCTCACGCACGGCCGTCCATGGGTCGGCACCGGAGAAGTCGAAATAGCGGGTCCGCCGCAACTCGATAGCCTGGCGGCTCACGACGCCGCCGGGCAGATCCCCGACATGGAGCCGGATCGAGTGGTAGTGGGCCGGCGACCGCTCAACAGCTTCCGCGTGCCGCGGATCGTCGCCCCACCCGTTCTTCGCATCCATGTCCGTGAACAGGACCAGGTTGCCCCAGCCGACGCCCGGCCAATGGACGTTGTAGTACACGAGGGGATTGGCGTCGGCCGCCATGTCGCTGATGAGCGCCGACTCGAGGTCGACGATCGGTTCGTGATCGACGTCGGCGCGCGCCTGGCCGAAGAACCCGACGACGATCAGGTCGTGGCGTTCGCGAACCCGGCCGGGGTCGGTGATGACGATCCGATGGATGCCTCTGTCCGATGGGTCGGTGAACCGGTCGTCCCGACTCGTGACGCGCTCGGCATCGTCGGTCGTACGGGGTAGCTCCTCGATGTGTCGTCGCAACCGATCGAGCATCTGCTCCATGACCTGCAGGTCATCGTCGGTGGATCGGAGTGCGGTGAACGGCCGACTGGGAACCTCCGTCGTGGCGTCGAGCTTGATCACCGCGTCACCAGGCGACGTCCCTGGCGAGCGCCATCCCGCGCCGGATCAAGTCGTAGTCGGCATCATCGGCAGGGACGATCGCCTCGAGCCCGACGGGGGCCGACCGAGTGAGGCTGGCCGCGATCGCCCGCCGCATTTCCGCGTCGATCGCCCGCGACACGGCGAAGGGAGGGGCCGGCCAGTCGCGGGTCCGGCCGACGACCCGGATCTCCTTCAGTCGGGGATCACGGCCATTGCGATCGTCCCAGACCGAGCTGTCGATGGCCGCGCAATCGGCCGCGCCGGCCAGGACCTGATCGATCGAAGCATCATGGCTGCCCGTCTCGGTCACGGAGCCGAACAGCCTGTCGAAGCTGCCCAGCTCGGCGAGGTGGGCCCGGAGCGAGTGGTAGCCCGACCACGAACCGGTCCCGTTGATCGCCAGATGTGCGCCCCTGAGGTCATCGATCGACTGGGCCTCCGATCCGCGCCCGGCGATCACCACGCTGCGGTAGACGGAGGCCGTCTCGCCCGGGAAGACCGGTGCCGCGACGATCTCCGCATCGAGCTGGCCGCCATCGATGCTCTCGACCGTCAGCAGGCCGCACATCCAGAACAGGCAGGCCGCACCGCTGTCGATCGCCGTCTGAAGGTCGGCCCAGGTCGCCGGCTCCCAGGCGAAGTCGATCGCGAGTTCGTCGGTCAGACGATCGCCGAGCTGCCGGGCGATGGGCACGGTATTGGGTCCGAGGTACGAGATGAACGCTAAGCCGCTCACGATGGACCGAGTGTACGGCGGGCCGCAGCGCCTCGGGTCATCCCCGGCGGGATCTTCTGGCCGACGACCCAGTTGAACAGGATGTCCGTGGCGTTGCGCCCATGGCGGAACTCTCATGGGTGGGCCGTAAAGTCACATCAAGGCGTCGATCCGGGTCGATTCGAGCCGGATCCAGACCGAGCCACGCTCGATTCGAGCTTGGGCGGCCGGGCCGCCGATCGATGTCGAGCCACCGAGGCGGTCGAAATCGGCCCGAAGAGTCCACCCGTGAGAATCCTGCCAGTTGCCAGCGGCCGGCCAGTTGCCAGCGGCCGGCCAGTTGCCAGCGGACTTCCGGCGGGTGCGGTGCGGTCGGCGGGTGCGGTGCGGTGCGGCCGGCCAGTTGCCGGCGGCCGGCCG
>SPCO01000234.1 GCA_004525275.1 Thermomicrobiales bacterium
ACGGGGACGCCTGGGAATTCCGGGAGGACGTACGGCAGGGCGCCGACGTGATCCTCGTGGGCGTGGGTGATGAGGAAGGCCTTGACCTTGGCTCGGTTCTCCTTCAGATAGGTGATGTCGGGGATGACGAGGTCGATCCCGAACATCTCCTCGTCCGGGAACATCAGGCCGCAGTCGATGACGACGATCTCGTCGCGGTATTCGAAGACGTACATGTTCTTGCCGATCTCGCCTACCCCGCCGAGCGGGATGATGCGGAGCGGCTGGTCGTTGGTAGGGGGCATCTTGGTCCTTGGCATATGGGTTAGAAGAGGGTCATCTCTGGGGTCGCGTCGTCGGTCGACGGGACTGGTTCCTCGAGGGGTTCTGGGATCGTGGAGGCGCCGGCACCTCGGCGCTCTCGGGACGCCAGGAGCGTGGCCGGAACGGCCGCGATGTCGGCATAGCTCTCACGCTCGATGGCCGGTGTCCGCAGGGCCGCCGCGGGGTGATACATCGCGAATGCAAGGGCCAGGTTTGCGCCGGTCGCCGGATCGATCGGCCGGACCGTGCCATGCGCCTGCGAGATCCGGACCCCTGGCATGAAGGTGGCCATGGAGTACCGACCGAGCGTCACGACGACGGCCGGATCGAGGACCTCCAGCTGGCGACGCAGGAAGGGGGCGCACGCAGCGATCTCGTCGGGTTGCGGGTCGCGGTTCTCGGGCGGCCGACATTTGACCACGTTGGTGATGAATACGTCGTCTCGGCGCCAGCCGATCGATGCCAGAAGCTTGACCAGCAGGTCGCCGGCCCGGCCGATGAACGGCCGGCCCTCGCGGTCTTCGTTGAACCCAGGGCCTTCGCCGACGAAGACGACCTCGGTTTCCGGATCGCCCTCGCCGGGGACGGCCTTCGTTCGCGTCTCGTGTAGTCGGCAATTCGTGCAGGCTCGGACCTCCGTCGCGATCGCCTCGAGCGCCCGTTGACGCTCGACATCGATCATGCGAACGCCTCCACGGGACCGAGGGCTCGATACGGCTGCGCACCACGATCGGTCGCCGGACCAATCCACCCGCGATCATTGAGGATCTCAGCGAGTTCGACGGCATTGGTCGCGGCGCCCTTGCGCAAGTTGTCGGAAACGACCCAGATCACGAGGCCTCGATCGTCTGCGATCGAGACATCACGCCGGATTCGGCCGACGAAGATCTCGTCGCGGCCTGCTGCCTCCACGGCCAGCGGATAGCGGTGTTCGGCCGGATCGTCCTGGACGACGACGCCCGGAACCATGGCGAACAGCTCGCGGGCCTGCTCTGGCGTGCTCGAGTTGCGGGTCTCGACATGGATGGCCTCGGAATGGCTCACGAAGACCGGCACGCGCACCGCCGTGCATGAAATGCGCAGGTCCGGGAGGCCCAGGATCTTGCGATTCTCACTGACGACCTTCCATTCCTCCTTCGTGTAGCCATTCGGCAGGAACACGTCGATCTCGGGCAGGACGTTGAAGGCGATCGGGTGGGGGTAGACGCTGACCGTGGGAGCCTCGCCGGCGACGTGTGCTCGGACCTGACCTTCGAGCTCCGCCACCGCGTTGGAGCCGGTACCGGACACAGACTGGTAGGTATCGACGATGACCCGCTCAAGACCGACCGCATCGCGCAGGGCCATGAGGACGGGCGCCATCTGCATCGTGGAACAGTTCGGGTTGGCGACGATCCCGGGGTGGCCCTCCAGGTCGCCTGGGTTGACCTGCGACACGACCAGCGGAACCGTCGGGTCCATCCGCCAGGCTGATGAGTTGTCGATCACGGTCGTGCCGCGGGCGACAGCGGCCGGCGCCAGCTCCCGTGATGCGTCTCCTCCGGCGGAGAACAAGGCGAGATCGACGCCCTCGAAGGCTTCGGGCCGTGCCAGGCCGATCTCGACCTGCCGGCCACCGACCGACACGTTCTGCCCGGCCGAGCGCTCAGACGCGAGCAGCCGCAACTCATCGAGCGGAAACTCACGCTCGTTGAGGATATCGATCATCGTCCGTCCGACGACGCCGGTCGCACCGACGACGGCAACGGTAAGGGGTTGGCGGTTCATCGTTTTGGGCGGCCTCCCTCGTCCTGTCGCAGGGGTCGGGCACGAGCCCGAGTATAGCAGCGGGC
>SPCO01000153.1 GCA_004525275.1 Thermomicrobiales bacterium
CGTCTTGCCAGAGTTCCAGGGCGCCGGGCTCGGTCGCCGGTTGCTCGCCCGGGTCGGGCCGGGCGATCCATCGATGGCCCAGGCCGTCGCGGTCGACAGTGCACAGCCGATCTCCAACGCCCTCTACGCATCGGTCGGGCTCGTGCCCAGGATGCCGCTCCTCAATTTCACCGGACTGCCGCGGCGACCCGATGCGTTCGGGGCGCTGCCGACCGGGATCGTGCCTCTCGGTTTCGACCAGATCGCCGCCGGACCGCCGGACGGGCAGGGCCACCAGATGCTCGTCGAGGCGATCGACGGTCTCGACCGCGAGCTGCTCGGCGTAGCCCATTCGATGGACCACCAGTTCCTCCGCTCCGAGGATCGCCACGGCTGGCTATATCGCGGTCCGGACGGGACCCCGGTCGGGTACGGCTACGCGGGCGAGGCCGGCCGGATCGGCCCGATCGCGGTCCTCGATCCGGCGCTGGTCGCGCCGGTGCTCGGCCACTTGACCAAGGCGGTCATGCCTCGCGGTGCCTTCGCCATGTGGATCGGGGGCGACGCCGATCGAGCGGTCGTGGCTGCCCTGCAGGCGGGTTTTCGCCTCGATACGTTCCCGGTCCTGCTCGCCTGGGATCGATCGTTCGCCGACTTTGAACGCTACATGCCGGCCTCCCCTGGCCTCCTCTAGGGACGCCAAGCTCGCCTCGCGACGGCGAACGTCCGGTGCGCGGATGCACCATTCGTCACGTTTGCCGGACCCCGACACGGGTGGTAGCCTCGGTGCCGATGTGGCTCCCAGGTCGTGCCCGCGGACGGAGTCGACGAACGTGATGATGTGCGGCGTCGTGTGCCGCCCCAGCCCGCGGAGCCGAACTTGACCGTCGCCCCAGCGCAGAACGTCGCGCGCTCCATCCGCCATCGAGTCCTTCGCCGGACCCAGGATCAGGCCAAGCTGGAACGTGCCGTCCTCGTCATGCACGACGTGACGAAGGAGTACCCGAACGGCAAGATCGCCCTGCGCGACGTTGATCTAGTCATCCCGGAGGGGGCGTTCGTCTTCCTCGTCGGACCGTCTGGAGCGGGCAAGTCGACGCTCATCAAGCTGCTGATCCGGGACGAGGTCGCGACCCGCGGTGAAGTCGTGCTCGACGGCCAGGACGTCGCGCGGCTCGGCCGCCGGCAGGTCCCCAGGATGCGCCGCAAGATCGGGATCATCTTCCAGGACTTCAAGTTGTTGCCGTCCAAGTCGGTCTATGAGAACGTCGCGTTCGCACTCGAAGTGACGGGCGTGCCGCGACGCCAGATCCGGCCGGCCGTGGAGCGAGTCCTCGCGCTGGTCGGGCTGACCGCTCAGTCGAGTCAGAAGCCCTCCCAGCTTTCCGGAGGCGAGCAGCAACGGACGGCGATCGCTCGAGCCCTGGTCCACGACCCGCGACTGATCATCGCAGACGAACCGACCGGCAACCTCGATCCGCTCATCAGCTGGGAGATCCTGCAACTGCTGCTCCGGATCAATGAACTGGGCGTGACGGTCATGATGGCCACCCACAACGCCGAGGTCGTCACCGCCTTGCGCAAGCGGGTGGTGGCGCTGGAAGAGGGTCGGATCATCCGGGACGAAATCGGTGGCGCCTACCACCGCGAAGACTGACCGATGATCACGTTCGTCCTGTTCAGCATCAAGCGGGCCTGGCAGGGTTTCTGGCGAAACGCGGTCATGAGTCTGGCCGCGACCGCCACGATGGTCCTGATGCTCCTCCTGCTGGCTGGGTTCTGGATCATCCAGACGGGTCTGCTGGCCGGTCTCCAGTTCACCGAGCAGAAGGTGCAGGTCGAAGCCTCGCTTCAACCGAACACGACGGACACCCAGGTTCAGGCGCTTCAGGTGCAACTCCGGGCGATGCCCGAGGTGGCGGCGGTCGCGTACGTCAGCCGCGAGGCTGCGCTCGTCCGGTTCCGGGAATCGATGGCCGCCCAGGGTCGCGAGGACCTGACTCGCTATCTCGATGCCAACCCGCTGTACGCCAGCCTGGAGGTCCAGCTGACCGACCCAACGCACGTGCGCATCGTGGGCGACGCTCTGCGGGCTGATCCGACCGTCCGCAATGTCTACAACATCGAAGACCTCGTCGATCGGGTACTGACGATCACGAGCATCCTCCGGACCGCGGGCACGGTCGTGCTGCTCATCGTCGGGGTGATCGCCCTGTTCATCATCATCAACACGATCCGTCTGGCCGTGCTCGCCCGCGCAGAGGAGATCGAGGTTATGCGCCTCGTTGGTGCGTCGGACGCGTTCATCCGCTGGCCGTTCGTGTTCGAGGGCGCCTTCGTTGGTTTCCTTGGGTCGGTCGTGACCCTTGCGATCCTGGCCGCGGTCGCTGATCCACTCAGCGCATTCATGGCCGACTTCTTCCGGGTCCTGCCGCTCCAGTTCGGCTCGCTGACGCGCGACCTGGTCACGCTGATCATGGGCGCCGGCGTCGGCCTGGGGATCCTGGGTTCGTGGCTGTCCGTCCGGACCTACCTCATCCGCTGACGGGTCCGTCGGCCGCGATTCTGCTGATCCCGATGTACCCTTGCCGCCCTTTCGCGGACGCCGCACGCAGAACGGACTGACGATGGTTCCCTTCGACCCCGAACATCCCACGCCCGGCGAGCCCTCTGAGCCCAGCGCGCCCTCCATGCCCGGCCCGCCGGTCGCGCCAGTCGAGGCCGCCGGACCGCCACCTGCGCCGCGGCTCAGCCCGATCCTCGCAATCTCTATCACCCTGGTCGTCGTCCTCGCTGGAGCGGCTCTCTTCATGTCCGGATACACGACGGGGCGCCAGGCGGCCTCGGACCCGGGCACACCGGCCTCCGACACCGAGGCATTCCAGCCGTTCTGGGACACCTATCACATGATCAACGACCGGTACGCCGGTGGCGAAGTCGATCGTTCGATCCTCGTCCAGGGGGCGATCCGCGGGCTGATCGATTCGTTGGGCGACCCGTATTCTGCCTACCTCACGTCGGAGGAGTACCGCCAGAGCCTCCAGGGGATCAGCGGTCAGTTCGAAGGGATCGGGGCGGAGATCCGGGCCCGGGCGACCGATGGCACTGACGACTGTTCGCCGCTCGGCGCGACCTGCCGACTGGTCGTCACCAGGCCGATCCCGGGGTCCCCGGCCGAATCTGCGGGCGTGCGAGCGGAGGACGTCGTCCTGCTGGTTGATGGCGCGTCGATCGATGGTTTGACAGTGGCCGAGGCCGTTGAGCGGATCCGGGGCCCGAAGGGGACCGTCGTCACGCTGACGATCGAGCGTGGGGCGCAGGCACCGATCGAGATCGCGATCACTCGCGACGTCGTCCAGCAGCAGGAGGTCGAAAGCGAAGTCCTGGCCGATGGGACGGTCGGCTATCTGCGAGTGTCGGGTTTTTCGGATGCGGCCGCCGATCAGGTCGTCGTCGCGCTGACCGACCATCTCGCAGCGGGTCGGACCGATCTGATCCTGGATGTGCGCGGCAATCCCGGAGGGTACGTGACCGCGGCGCGCAAGATCGCCAGCCAGTTCATCGCCTCCGGACCGGTCTTCTGGGAACAGGATGCCCAGGGCGGGCAGGTCGCGACCGAAGCCCTGACCGACGGCATCGCGACCGATCCCAAGATCCGACTCGTGGTCCTGGTCGACGGCGGCAGTGCCTCGGCCAGCGAGATCGTGGCCGGAGCCCTCCAGGATGCGCAGCGAGCCACCCTCGTGGGGCAGCAATCCTTCGGTAAGGGCACCGTCCAGCAGTGGCAGGAACTGACGGGCGAGGGCGGCGCATTCAAGCTGACCATCGCCCGTTGGCTCACGCCCGACAAGCGCTGGATCCACGGAGTCGGCCTGACGCCGGATGTCGTGGTGACGCTGCCCGACCCCTTGCCCGCCGGCACCGATCCCACCCTTGAAAAGGCACTCGAGGTATTCGGACGCTCGGCCGGTACCGGGATGGAACGCCTGGCCGCATGATCCTCTTGCACTCGCCGAATGCATCGAGTACGGTTCCCGGGAACGAAAGGAGGTGATGTGCAGTGATCGACAGTATGCCTAGCTGCACCACCTCGCAGGAGATGGCCGTTTAGTCGGACACCCTGTGGGTGGTAAGCAACTCGGACGCCGGCCCAAGATCGGGCCGGCGTTCGTGCGCCCCGACAATGAAGGAGCCGTCCCATGCGCGACGAACAGACCGTCGCCACGAACCGAAGAGCGCGCCACGACTACACGATCGACGAGACGTTCGAGGCCGGCCTCGTGCTGACCGGAACGGAGATCAAGTCGATCCGGGCCGGCAAGATCACGCTGTCCGATGCGTACGCACGGGTCGAGCGCAACGAAGCCTGGCTGATCGGGGCCCACATCGCCCCGTTCGAGGGCGGAAACCGCTACAACCACGAGCCCAAGCGGACTCGCAAGCTCCTGATGCACCGCTCCGAGATCGACGAACTGCTCGGCCGGGCCAAGGCCAAGGGACAGACGATCGTGCCCCTTCGGCTGTACATCAACCCGAAGGGACGGGCCAAGGTCGAGCTCGGCCTGGCCCGCGGCAAGCAACTCCACGATAGACGCCGGGACATCGCGGAACGCGACTCCCGGCGCGACGTTGCTCGTGAG
>SPCO01000107.1 GCA_004525275.1 Thermomicrobiales bacterium
GAAGGGTGGGGAAGGTGATGAGCGAACCCGACCCGACGATCGTGTTGATCGCCCCGGCGGCCATCCCGGCCGCGATGATGACAAGCGCCTCGAGCGGATCGATCAAGCGGGACTCCTGCGACGTAGGGTCGGATTCTAGGGAACGGGCTGTACACTCGTGCGAGCCAACATGATGAAGGGCGGACGACGATGAGAACGAGGCGGGTCCTGCACAGCCCGTCGGTCGAGCCCGAGCCGTTCGACCCTGCGGCCTTCCCGGGGCTCGAAGAGCGTCGCCGGGCCGACGGCGGTGCAGCCAGCGCGCGTTGGCTGGAGGTCATCGCATCGGGTCGCCCCGTCATGGCCGATGGTGCGATGGGCACGATGCTCTTCGCCAATGGGCTCATGTTCGGCGACCCGCCCGAGGTCTGGAATCTCTCGAAGCCGGACGTGGTGCGCGGGATCCATCGCGGCTATCTCGATGCCGGCTCGCAGATCCTGATGACAAACACGTTCGGCGGCAATCGGATGCGCCTGAGTCTTCACGGGCTCCAGGAGCGCGTCGCTGAGCTCAACCAGACCGCGGCGATCCTGCTTCGCAGCGAGGTCGATGCGGCCGGTCGTGGCTCCTTGGTCGCCGGCGACATTGGACCGAGTGGAGCGATCCTGGCCCCGACCGGCACCCTCGACTACGATGAGGCCGTCGATATCTTCGCGGAGCAGGCCGCCGCGCTGGTGGCCGGCGGCGTCGATCTGATCTGGATCGAGACCATGTCCGACTTGCTCGAGGTCAAGGCCGCCATCGAAGGGGTTCGACGGGTCTCGCCGGGGATCGCTCTGATCGTCACGATGACCTTTGATACGCGGGGCCACACGATGATGGGCGTCTCACCGGAGCAGGCGGTGGCGTCGCTGACGGCCTGGGGCGCGGACGCCGTCGGGGGCAATTGCGGGAACGGTCCCGATGAGCTCATCGAGGTGGTCAGGCGGATGCGCGCCGCCGACCCGGACGTGATCCTCGTCGCAAAGTCGAATGCCGGGATGCCCGAGTTGGTCGACATGCGGGCGGTCTATCGCGCGGATCCGGAGACGATGGCGGCCGCGGCGCTGGCGATGCGTGAGGCCGGAGCGTCGATCGTGGGCGGCTGCTGCGGCACCACGCCGGCCCATCTCGAAGCGATGACCTCCCTCGTTCGTCACTGAGAAGACGTCGCACTACCCGTGGCGGCCGCTCGCGGTCGGCTGAGCGGCTACGATACGCCGGCCATGACCGACCAGGTAGTCAGCCTCGCCACGCCATATCGGACGCACACCTGCGGCCAGCTGCGCGCCAGCGATGCCGGTTCCACGGCCAAGCTCTCGGGCTGGGTCCATCGCCGCCGCGACCACGGGCCATTGATCTTCCTGGACCTTCGCGATCGTCACGGCATCACCCAGGTGGTGATCGACAAGGCAGACGCGCCGGTCGCCCACGACCAGGCCAGTCGGGTCCGCCCCGAGTTTGTGGTCTCCGTCTCGGGCACTGTCTCGCCGCGCCTGCCCGCGACGGAGAACACGAAGCTGCCGACCGGCGCCATCGAGCTCCAGGCGACTGATCTCGAGATCCTGTCCGATGCGAAGACGCCACCCTTCTACATCAACGACCCCGATGCGCCGGTCGACGAGCTGGTGCGCCTCAAGTACCGCTACCTCGACATCCGGCGCGAGCCGATGCAGCGGCGACTCATGCTCCGCAGCCGGATGGTCCAGGCCATCCGCGAGGTCCACCACGCCAATGGGTTCGTGGAGATCGAGACACCGACGCTGATCAAGAGCACGCCCGAGGGTGCCCGGGACTTCATCGTTCCGAGTCGTCTGCAGCCGGGCACGGTCTATGCCCTGCCACAAAGCCCACAGCAGTTGAAGCAGCTGCTCATGATCGCGGGCATGGATCGCTACATGCAGATCGCCCGGTGCTATCGAGACGAGGACCTGCGTGGCGACCGGCAGCCTGAATTCACCCAGCTCGATCTGGAGATGAGTTTCGTGGACGAGGCTGCGGTCATGGCCTTCGTCGAAGCGATGACCATCGAGGTCTCGAAGGCGACCGTTCCAGAGCGGCCGATCCTCCAGGAGCCGTTCCCGATCTTCACCTATGACGAGGTGCTGGAACGCTTCGGCTCGGACAAGCCCGATCTCCGATTCGGGATGGAGCTCGTCGATCTCGGATCGGTCCTCGTCACGTCGGATGGGACGCCCGCTTCGGGTTTTGCGGTCTTTGACAGCACCCTTGCCGCGGGTGGGCGGGTCAAGGCGATCGTCGCACCCGGGATGGCCGGAGTCACCCGACGCGAGATCGATGAGCTGACCGAGCGGGCGCGCCGCCTCGGGGCGAAGGGTCTGGCCTATCTCGCCCTTGAGCAGGGAGGCGAGATCAAGGGCCCGATCGCCAAGTTCCTGGACGACGACACCAAGCGGGCGATGATCGAGCGGTGCGCTGCAGACGAGGGCGATCTGATCCTCATCGTCGCCGACACGGCGGCAGTCGTCGCCGACGTCCTGGGTCGGCTGCGAGTCGAGCTCGGCGACCGGCTCGGCCTCGCCGACCCTGAAGTCCTCGCCTATGTCTGGATCCACCGGTTCCCGATGTACCAGTGGGATGCCGAGCTGGAGCGCTGGCACGCGACCCACAATCCGTTCTCCGGCGTCCTGCCCGAGGACGAGGCCCTCCTGGTCACTGCGTCTGGTGAGGCGGATCGGCCCTCGCCGGATGATCCGGCCGGCCGCGCCCGGGCGCTCCAGTACGACCTGGCCCTCAATGGCTGGGAGCTCGGCGGTGGCTCCATCCGGATCCACCGACGCGCGTTGCTCGAGCAGAGCCTGCAGCTGCAGGGCCATTCGCTCGATGGGATGCAGGAGAAGTTCGGGGCCGTCCTCGACGCGTTCGAGTACGGGGCGCCGCCACACGGCGGGATCGCCCTCGGTATCGACCGCTGGGTGGCCCTGCTCGCACAGCAGACGAATATCCGCGAGGTCATGGCCTTCCCCAAGACCCAGTCCGGCTCGGATCCGATGCTCGAGGCGCCCTCAGTCCCGGAGCCCGGCCAATATGACGAGTTGGGCCTGCGTTTCGTCGGGTCCTCGAAGCCGGAGACCGACAAAGACTGAGATGGGCCGCGGCGTCCTCGACTGGTTCGCGGAGCGCCCGCGCCTGGCGGCCCTGCTCGGCGCCAGCTGCATCGCGTTCTCCGGTGTCTTCTATCTGGTTGCGGCGGTCTCGCCCTCGACGGGAACGTTCTATCGAGCGATCTTCGGGCTGCCGATCCTGGTTTTCGTCGCCATGGGTGAATGGCGTCGCCACGGCCCGATGTCGCGCGACACGATCCGTCTGGCGGCCATCGCGGGCCTCTTTTTCGCCGCCGACCTGACCTTCTGGCATCACGCCATCGGGGCCGTCGGAGCCGGGTTGGCGACGGTCCTCGGGAACCTCCAGGTCGTGATCGTCGGCTTCTTTGCCTGGTTGCTCCTCGGGGAGCGGCCGTCGCGGCCGACCCTGGTCGCGTTGCCCGTGATCCTGGCCGGCGTCATCCTCATTTCGGGCGTCGTCGGTGACGGTGCGTACGGCGCCGCACCCCAGCTCGGAGTGATCCTGGGCATCGCGACAGCGTTCTGCTACTCGGCCTACCTGCTGATCATCCGGCGCGGCGGTCGTGACCCCAGGCGACCGGCCGGGCCCGTCGCGGTCGCCACCGTGCTCGTGGCGCTTTCAGCCTTCATCTTCGGCCAGATCGCCGGGGACCTCGATCTCACGCCGACGCTCGAGAGCCTGTTCTGGTTGGCGCTCCTGGGGGTCACCTCCCAGTCGGTCGGCTATCTCCTGATCTCGATCTCGTTGCCACGACTCCCGGCGATCATCACGTCGGTCATCCTCCTGGCCCAGCCGGTCTTCTCGATGGGTCTGGCGATCGTCCTGCTTGGCGAGCGCCCGTCAGCGACCCAGTTGCTCGGCGTCGCTCTGGTCATCGGGGGTATCACCGCGGCGACGATCCCAGCGGCTCGAATGCGCGGCCGGTTCCAGCGTCTCCGCGCGCCGACGATCAGCGGCTGACCGAGCCCCGGTCACCCTTCGGTCAGGCCGGCCTCGGCGGCTACGTCCGCACCCCACTCATGGGTATGTCCGGCCGGAGGATCGGGTGGTCCTTCGTAGGCGGGCAGATCCTCAGGAGCGATGTTCGCATCGTGCACGACGCCCGGATCGCCCATTTCCACGACCCGGCTGCCCACCGCGGCCTCAAGGTCATCGATGACATGCGGAGGCATCCGATCGGGGGCCACGGTTCGAAGGTGGTCCAGGTGGGCGATCGGTACGAGGACCGGCCAGCCGGGCTCGCCGTGCCAGGCCGGTCGCAGGACGGTCTGAGGATCCATACCGTGGGCCTCGATCAGCGAGGTGACCGTCTCGGGTCCGATCCAGGTCATCCTCGCCGGCCAGAGCAGGACGGCGGTCAGGTCGCGGATCTCGGCGATCGCCATGTCGGCGCCGACGACCATCTGTCCCGCCGGACCCGTCTCCTCGGAGGTGGGCGGTACGCAGATCGCCTCGCTGCCCGCCAGGGCGGCCGTGACCGACCCGTTCGAGTCCGGCGACACGACGACGATCGGCAAGGCACCACCCGACCAGGCCAGATCGGCGAGTCGCCGGACCCGCGGCTGACCGAGCGTGTCGGCGAGTGATCCCTCAACGGATGCCGACAGGATGACGGCCGCAACGGTCAACTGGGGAACCTCCTGATGTTTGGGGTTTTCCGCAGCATAGGGTGGCGCGTTGGCCGCGGTCCAGCATCCGTGGGACAATCGGGCGTCCCATCCGACCTTGGAGTGCCGCCCGCTCGTGCCCGACGCCCTGACCCAGACCACCGACATCCAACGTGCTACCCGAGCGGACCTTCGCAACGTCGCGATCGTGGCGCACGTCGACCACGGCAAGACGACCCTGGTCGATGCGATGCTGCGCCAGACCGGAACGTTTCGTTCGAACGAGGCGATCGTCGACCGTGTGATGGATTCGGGTGACCTCGAGCGCGAGAAGGGCATCACGATCCTGGCCAAACAGACGACGGTCGACCACGCGGGGGTGCGGCTCAATATCGTCGATACGCCAGGGCATGCCGACTTCGGGGGTGAAGTCGAACGCTCGTTGCTGATGGTCGATTCGGTGCTGCTCCTGGTCGATGCAGCGGAGGGACCCTTGCCCCAGACCCGCTACGTGCTCCAGAAGGCGATGGCCCGACACCTGCCCGTCGTCGTGGCCCTCAACAAGATCGACCGCGGCGACGCCCGCCCGGCCGAGGTCCTCGATGAGGTCTACGAGCTGTTCATGGACCTCGGAGCGGACGAGCATCAGATCGACTTTCCGATCGTGTATACGAACGCCAAGCTCGGGACCGCGACGCGCGACCTGGCCAACCCGGGGACGGATCTCGGCCCGCTTCTGGACCTCCTCATCGAGGTCACCCCGCCCGTGAGTTATGTGCCAGATCACCCGCTCCAGCTCCTGGTCACGAACCTGTCTGCCAACGAGTACGTCGGGCGGATGGCCGTCGGGCGGATCTGGAACGGGACGATCCGGACGGGGCAGCGGATCACCGTTGTCCGCGAGGAAGCCGACGACACGGCGGGCGCGGTGGAACCGGGACGCACGGTCACCTTGAGTGGCACGGTCACCAGCCTGCAGACGGCCCACGGCATCGATCGGGTCGACATCGATGAAGCCGGGCCCGGCGATATCGTCAGCGTCGCTGGGCTCCCGGAGGTCACGATCGGCGAC
>SPCO01000067.1 GCA_004525275.1 Thermomicrobiales bacterium
CTGGAAACTTGTCCAGCGCCCGCATCGCGGTGACATCCAAGGCGTAGATGTTGGTGAACCCGAGTTCCGGGATCTCGACCGGCTGCAGTTCGTAGATCCGACCCATGGCCTGGACCTCCACCGCCTCCCCGATGCCCCTGCATGACTGGCGGATCCGTGCCGCGATCTCCTCCGGGAATGGGTCGCCCGTGGTGATGCCCATGCCTTGAGCGATCGGTCCGCTGGCTGCGTTCGCATAGAGGAGCAACGCATCCGACGACATGCGCATGACCGGGTTCGGGTTGAGGGTCGGGAACTTCTCGATCACCTTCGCAGCCGTGATGTCCGTCCCGTACAGGTTCAGGAACTGGAACCCCTCGACGTCGACGGGCAGGATCGCGAATGTCCGGTGCCCGGACATGAGCTCCACAGTGCGGATCGGGTCAGCTGCGGCAGCCTCGCGGAGTCGGGTTACGAAGTCCGGCGGCAACGGTCGGCCGACCTGCGCGTCGAGAGCCTCCAGAATGGGCGCACTCGCGTCGTTGGCGAAGAGCAGTTCTCCGTCTGACGAGACCCTGAGGACGGGGTTCGGGTTCTGGTTGGGAAACTTGCCGATGACCTCCATCTCCCGTTCGAGCAGGAGAAACTCGTCCATCGCCCTCGTCTCCTTGCCGCGCAAAGCTGAGACGCTGGCTATGGTGACGACGGTGAACGGGACCGCTAGGGTCAGGCCGACCTGTGCCAGCAGCGTCAGGCTGAACTCGGCTCGGACGATCTCGCCAGCATGGTTGACCAGGGTGAGGACGAACCCGACGACGAGGCAGGTGATGAGGGCGCGGCGAAGGATCGTGGGGTCCGAGGCGAGGCGGAGCCATTCGCGCGCGGCCGACATTGATGGCGTGCTCCTGCCTGGTTCGGATGCCCCGGGTCGGCCAAGCATAGTCGGCCTCTGCGCGGGACGCCTTCCCGATCGCGTTCAGGGCGTCGTGAATGGCGGATGAGGAAGGCCGTGCGACCCCCGCTAACCTGAACTCGCCCGGCGCCGGACTCGGACTCGCGATCCCGCAACAGCGGCCAGCCCGTGCGGGCCGTCGGTATTGCCACGCTCGCCTTTCACTTCGCGTACTCCACAGCGCGCGTCTCGCGGATGACGGTCACCTTGATCTGGCCGGGGTAGGTCAGCTGTTCCTCGATCTTCTTGACGATATCGCGGGCAAGCCGGCTCGCGGTAAGGTCGTCGATCTCCTCGGGACGGACGAGGATCCTGACTTCGCGACCGGCCTGGACGGCGAATGAACGCTCGACCCCTGTGAAGCTCTCCGCGATCGCCTGCAGGTCCTCGAGACGCTTGACGTACGTGTCCATCGACTCGCCGCGGGCGCCGGGTCGGGATGCGCTGATTGCGTCCGCGATCTGGACGATGGGCGCCTCCAGGCAGGTGTATTCAACCTCCTGGTGGTGCGCGGCGATCGCATTCACGACCTTTGGATGAAGGTCGTTGCGCTGGGCGATGGCGGCACCAATGGCCGCGTGCGGGCCCTCGACTTCGTGATCCACGGCCTTGCCGATGTCGTGCAGCAGTCCGCCCATCTTGGCGATCTGGACGTCGCCCCCGATCTCGGCCGCGATGACCGCCGCGAGACGGCTCGTTTCGATGCAGTGGTTCAGGACGTTCTGGCCGTAGCTCGTCCGGAACTTGAGCCGGCCCATCGTCTTGATGATGTCCGCCGGAAGCCCGGGGACGCCCGCGTCGTAGGCGGCCTGCTCACCGGCCTGGCGCATGATCGCCTCGACCTCGGCACGGGACTTGGCCACGACCTCTTCGATGCGACCGGGGTGGATGCGGCCGTCCGCGATCAGCTTCGTGATCGCGATCCGGGCGACCTCGCGGCGGACGGGATCGAAGCCCGAGAGGATCACCGTCTCGGGCGTATCGTCGATGATCAGATCGATCCCGGTTGCCTGCTCCAGGGCCCGGATATTGCGCCCTTCGCGGCCGATGATCCGACCCTTCATCTCGTCCGACGGAAGATGGACGACCGACACCGTGTGTTCGGCCGTGTGGTCCGCGGCGACGCGCTGGATGGCGGTCACGACGATGTCGCGGGCCCGGTCCTGGGCCCCTTCGCGGGCGCTCCGCTCGATAGCGCGGGCGATCTTGACCGCGTCGTGCTCAGCTTCCTCGCGGACCGCTTCGACCAGGATGCTCTTGGCTTCCTCCGCCGACAGGTTGGCAACGCGTTCGAGGGCCGCGACCTGCTCACCGTGCTCCCGGGCGACGTCTTCCCGTGCCTTGTCCAACTCGCGCTCGCGATCCAGAAGCTTCCGATCGCGTTGTTCGAGCAGGTCCGTTCGCTGGTCGAGTTGCTCATCGCGCTGGAGAAGTCGAGTTTCCAGGCCAGACATCTCCGCGCGCTTGGCACGGGCCTCTTCCTCGGTCTCTCGCTGCATTCGCAGCTTGTCGTCCTTCGCCTCGAGGATGATGTCCTTCTGGCGAGCCCGGGCTTCAGCCTCGATGCGGCGCGCTTCTGAAGTCGCGGCCTTCATGGTCTGGGATGCCCAGAGATTACGCAGGAAGAAACCTGCGATAGCTCCGCCGACAGCGGCCACGATGGCCACCGCCAAGATGAGCAGGGGTTCCATATTCAGTTCCTCCCATCCGGTCGGATCAACGGCCGGAGGATCTTCCTACGTGGGTGGCTCGATCGTCGCTCGAACGGGTGGCTTGCGGATTGATGCCGCTTGCGCCCCGACCGATGGGCTGCGATCGAACCAGTGCTGGGCCGCGCGCCGTCGAAACAGCACGTGATTCGTCTGCGCATAGCCTACGGCGGCCGCCCCCGAGGGTCAAACCCAAGGGCGCCACCGCAAAGCTCGCGCTCGGTCAGTAGTCGTCAGTCGTCGTCAGGTTCAGGGTCGACGCCGAGCATCGCCGCGGCGGTGCGGCATACCTCGGGGTCGAAGCCATTGCGCGCGAGCAACGAATATGCTCGCTGACGTCGCTGGCGCGGATCGACGACTCGAGAGAGGGCACGCTCGTACTTGAGGAGAAGCCGCTCGGCCGCGGCCTGATCCGGCGAGCTCGGCACCGAACCATCCTCGGCTGCCGATGCTACCGCCGCGTTGCGCCGGTCCTCGAAGAGACCCTCGACGATCTCTCGATCGATACCTTTCCGGGCAAGCTCCTGGCGGAGAGCGCGTTCGCCGCGCGGCCGGGCGCGATCCCTCGATTCGATCCAGGCGCGCGCAAATGCGGCATCGTCCAGCATCCCGAGTTCAAGGAGGCGTTCGACGACGCCATCGACCAGCTCGGATCGGTAGCCCGCGCCACGCAACCGCCGCCGGACCTCGGCTTCCGATCGAGCGCGCGGCTCGAGAAATCGGGCGGCCGCCTCCAGGACGACAGCTGGATCGTCGACCTCCGCCTTCAGCGCGCGACGATCGGCGAATGACAGCCGTTGACCGCGAGTGCGCGGCCTTCTACCGGTGGTGCCGCTGCTTTCACTCAGGGCGGCTTACTCTGCCTCCTCGATCCCCTCGACCGGGATCGCCACGTCGTTGATCTTCGCCCGGATCAGGCGGTCGATCTCCTGCGCGATCGGTGGATTGGATTTGAGGAAGTCCTTGGACGCTTCCCGTCCCTGGCCGAGCCGGGTCTCGCCGAAGGTGAACCAGGCACCGGTCTTCGTAACCGTATCCATCGCCACTCCGACGTCGAGCAGGCCGCCCTCCTTGGAGATGCCTTCGCCGTACATGATGTCGAACTCTGCGACACGGAACGGTGCCGCGACCTTGTTCTTGACGACCTTGACCCGGCACCGGTTGCCGACCGATTCGGTGCCGGTCTTGATCGTCTCGATCCGACGGATATCAAGGCGGACCGACGCGTAGAACTTCATGGCTCGTCCGCCCGGCGTCGTTTCCGGGTTGCCGAACATGACCCCGATCTTCTCCCGCAGTTGGTTCGTGAAGACCAGCGCCGTGTTCGATCGCGAGACCGCGCCGGTCAACTTGCGCAGCGCCTGGCTCATCAATCGAGCCTGAACGCCCATGAAGCTGTCGCCCATCTCGCCTTCGATCTCGGCCCGAGGGACGAGTGCGGCCACCGAGTCGACTACGACACAGTCGATCCCGCCCGACCGGATGAGCGTCTCCGTGATCTCAAGGGCCTGCTCGCCCGTATCCGGCTGGCTGACCAGCAGCTCGTCAACGTTGACGCCGCAGGCTCGGGCATAGGCCGGATCAAGGGCGTGTTCCACATCGATGAACGCGACGACACCGCCGCGGGCCTGGGCCTCCGCGAGGACGTGCTGGCAGACGGTTGTCTTGCCGGACGATTCCGGGCCAAAGATCTCCGTGATCCGACCGCGCGGGATGCCCCCGACGCCGAGCGCCAGGTCCAGGGCGATCGAGCCGGTCGGGATTGTGTCCAGCACGAGCTTCTCTCGCGAACCGAGCTTCATGATCGCGCCGCGGCCGAATTGCTTCTCGATCGAGGAGAGCGCGGCATCCACCGCCTTGCCCCGCTCCGCAGCGGTTCGCTCGGCTGCTCGTTCTTCGGTCATCGCCATCGGTACGTCACGCTCCTCATCCGATCCATGGGATCGACCTCTGGAGCGGACGATCCGTCGTCCGCCGGTCGATCAGGCTTCCTGTGTGTCGTCCTCGACGACGACATGGCGTTCCTTGCGGGGTTTGCGGATCACCTCGACGTTCTGAGGTGGCTCCGAGAGCGGCGACAAGCTCGTTTGCGTCTTCGTGGCCTTCGGCTTCTTCTTCTCTTTGCTTGGTCGGTCTCGGGAGCCCATGGCTCAGCCTCCGCATCGTGTTGCAGCCTATCGCTCGATCCTTCACGCCGACATGGCGGCGCCTTCACCGCCGCTTATCCGGCCCGCATGAGCGCGCAACCCGGGCATGGCGACTGGGAAGGTTCCGGACCGGATCGCGGCTCGGATCCTGGCCATGAAGTCTAGGGTGAAGGTCAGGTTGTGACAAGTTGCGAGCCGGTATGCGAGCAGCTCCCTGGCCCGGAACAGATGGGCGAGATAGGCCCGCGAATGGTGCTGGCAGAGGATGCACGGGCAGTCTTCCTGGACCGGGCTCGAGTCGTCCAGGAAGCGCTGGTTCCTGAGGTTCAGGCGACCACCCGGGACCCACAACTGGCCGTTCCGCGCAACCCGTGCCGGGAGGACCGAATCGAACAGGTCGATCCCGCGATGGACGGCCTCGAGCAGATCCGCCGGAGACCCCAGACCCATGAGATAGCGCGGACGCGGATCGTCCGCAAGGATCGGGATCGCGATATCCAGCGTGGCATCACGCTGCGCCGGCGTTTCATCGCCGGCCAGGCCGCCGATGCAGATCCCGTCGAACGGGAGCGCCGCGATCGTTCGAGTCGACGCTGCCCGCAGGTCCGGGTCCAGACCGCCCTGCACGATCCCGAAGATCGCCTGATCCTCGCGAGTATGAGCCGCGAGCGATCGCTCGGCCCAGCGATGGGTGCGATCCGTTGCGTCCGCGACCATCTCCCGCGGTGAACTCGGGAAGACGGGTTGATCGAAGGCGACGGCGATGTCCGAACCCAGGGCCTCCTGAACCTCGGTGGCAAGCTCCGGGGTGAATCGGTGAGTCGAACCATCGAGATGGCTGCGGAATGTCACCCCATCGTCATCGACCACCCGGAGATCACCCAGCGATACGACCTGGTACCCGCCTGAGTCGGTCAGGATCGGGCCATCCCACGCCATGAACTGGTGAAGGCCGCCGAGTCGGGCTATTCGATCGTGCCCCGGGCGCAGGTACAGGTGGTAGGTGTTGGACAGGATGATCGACGCACCCGTGGCTCGGATGTCATCTGGCGACAGAGCCTTGACCGTCGCGTTCGTCCCGACCGGCATGAATTGCGGCGTCTCGACGATGCCATGAGTGAGGGTCAGGCGCCCAGACCGCGCCCTTGTCGAGCCATCCGTCGGTGCTGCCGTCGTGACCTCGTACCGTGCAGCACGCCCGACATATGGCGCGGTCACGCGTCCCCCGTCTCGGGCACGTCGGGGGCAGCCGGCAGATCCCACAGGCCCGGGGATCCAGGATCCGACCCGCGTGGCGGCGGGATCTCATATCCGAGACCGGACAGGTGAGCGCGCGCCAGGTCGGTCGCGATCCGACCCTGCGGCGTCCGATCGATGAAGGCCAATCGAAGGAGGAACGGTTCGTACACGTCCTCGATCGTCTCGACTTCCTCTGACAGGACGGCAGCCAGGGCCGCCACACCGACCGGCCCGGAGGCGAATTTCTGGACGATGGCCGCCAGGAGCTTGCGGTCCGTCGAGTCGAGGCCCTCGTCATCGATCTCCATGGCTCGCATCGCGGCCGTCGCCGTCGCCTCGTCGACATTCCCATCGCCGTGGACCTGAGCGTGATCGCGGACGCGTTTGAGCAGCCGGTTGACGATTCGCGGAGTGCCACGGCCACGGCGCGCGATCGCATTCGTGGCCGCCGCTTCGATCGAGACGCCCAGGATCGTGGCCGAACGATCGACGATCGCCGCCAGTTCCGGCTCCGTATAGAAGTCGAGTCGATAGGTCGCCCCGAAGCGGTCGCGGAGCGGGCTGCTGATCCGGCCCGCGCGGGTCGTTGCCCCAACGAGGGTGAACGGCTTGAGGTTGAGCCGGAGCGAGCGTGCCGAAGGCCCCTTGCCGATCATCACGTCAAGGGCGTAATCCTCCATGGCCGGATAGAGGATCTCTTCGACCGCCCGGTTCAGACGATGGATCTCGTCAATGAACAGGACGTCGCGCTCCTCGAGCGACGTGAGGATGGCTGCCAGATCGCCGGCCCGCTCGATCGCGGGGCCGGAGGCGTACTTGACGTTTACCCCGAGCTCGCGAGCGATGATCGTGGCCAGGGTCGTCTTGCCCAGGCCGGGCGGGCCGTACAGAAGGACGTGATCGGCGGCTTCTCCCCGCCCCCGGGCCGCAGCGAGCAGGACCGACAGGTTGGCCTTCACCTCGCGCTGGCCGATGTACTCGTCCAGTGTGCGCGGTCGCAGGGTGCCTTCGACCACGAGGTCCGCCTCGTCCTCGAGATCCGCCGAGAGGATGCGTGACAGGTCGTCGGCCATCGCAGCGAAGTCTACCATGGCCTGGTCCATATCGTACAGATGTTCTACACGCCCGCCGACATACTGCGAACCCCCACCATGGGAGCAGGGATTCGTGGCTACCGTGGTTTGAGTGCGCCTCTCCCGGCGATCCGAGTACGGCTTGCGCGCTCTGATCGACCTCGTTCGACACCGAGGACGAGGGACCGATCGCGCTGGGCGCCCTGGCCACCCGTAATCAGCTGCCCGGCAAATTCCTCGAGCGGGTCATGACCACC
>SPCO01000064.1 GCA_004525275.1 Thermomicrobiales bacterium
CTGGCGGCGGCGATGTCGCGCGCACGTTGCCGGCCGGCACACGTCTGCGCATCGCCGATGTGCCGGCCCAGGTCAGTGAAGTCGGAGCCCCCGTCGTGGCGGTCCAGGGTCTCGACGACCCGAGCATCACCGGCTTCATGGCGATCGCCGACCTCACTCCTCGCGACAGCACACCGCCGGTCGTCCGCATGTTCGACCCAGGCGGTCCGTTCTCGCCCGATGGCGACGGTCAGATCGATGAAGCCACGATCAAGGCGAGATTCTCGGAGGCCGTCGCCTGGTCGCTCAAGATCACCGGCGACACCGAGACCCTGTTCCAGATGACTGGCACCGGTGCCAGCGTCGAGGTCGTGTGGGACGGCCTGGACGCCGGTGTGTCGGTCCCCGACGGGGAGTACCAGGTACGCATCAGTGGGATCGACGCCTGGAAGAACGGCACTGCGACTGCGACCCAGAAGGTGAGGGTCGACACCCAGGCCCCGACCCTGGCCGACCTGACACCGGACGACTCGGTCACGCTCTGGTTTTCGCCAAATGGCGACGGAGTGCGCGACACCGTCAGGTTCACGGCCGACAATCCAGAGCCCGGTGCCGTTGTCGCCAAGGTCCGTGACAGCGGCGGCAGCGTCATCGACAAATGGACGGTCGTCAATGGCGCCGACCCGGTGGCGCTGACCTGGGATGGCCGGACCAGCGCTGGTGGCTATGCCCCCGACGGGACCTACACGGTCAGCGCGATCCCGCAGGATCTTGCCGGCAACACGGGGGGATCGGTCACGCGCACCGTGCAGCTCATCGCGGCCCTCCGCTCCGTCGATTCGAGTCGGTCGATCTTCTTTCCCCAGGATCTCGATGGCCTGGCCAGGACGACCGAGCTGCGTCTCACCCTGCAGCGGCCGATGGCGGTCAGCTGGACCGTCCTCGACGGCACGGGCGCAACGGTAGCGACCCGATCCGGGGCTGCCGACCTGCCGGCCGGTGACCACACGTGGACGTTCAACGGCCGAGGCGCCGACGGCGCCATGCTGCCGCGCGGTTGATACACGGCCCAGGCACAGGCCTCGGACGGCGACCTGATCGCCACCCAGTCCGTCGCGTTCGAACTTGAGGCTTTCCGTCTGACGCCAAGCGACACGACGCCCGGCCGTGGTCAGACGATCACCATCGTCGTCAATTCGCCGGAGCTTCTCGCCACGGCTCCGCGACTGGTCGTGGACCAACCGGGCCTGTCCCGCTGGCGCGTCACCACGAGCAAGACCGGCAAACACAAGTACAAGGTCACGATCCGGCTGAAGTCCGCGGGCAAGGCGGGGATCGTGTCCTTCAAGGTCAAAGGCTACGACCGGGACGGCGGCAAGCAATCGACCACCGTTACGTACAAGCTCCACTAGTCCGGCGTAGCATCTGCAAACCGCACCGGATCACACCGGACTGCCCCGTACCAGCGCGGATCGGGACCATCGGCCGATAGTGACGCGAACCGCCTGAGACCAGAATGGGGCAGCCCAGGCTCACCGGAGGATCGTCGTGTCAACGCCAGCCCCCCGCCTCGCCGCCGATCGCCGGCCACCGGCGCGCCCACGCCTGGCCGCCCTGATCGCTGGCATGGTCATGCTCGCCGTGGGCGCCCCGACCGCGACGACCCAGGCCGCCGAGCCGTTCGCCCATCGCGCCGTGCGGCCAACGATCCAGTACGAAGAGGCGCTCGCCCACGCCGCGGACAACATTGATTTCGCGCCCGGCGGCCGGGTCACGATCGGCTTCACGCCTCGTCGCAGTGATAGATGGACCGTCGATGGATCCAAGCCGCAGGCGCTCCCGGCTGGACGCCTGAGTGGCAAGGCCATGCGCGGGGTGCAGCGGCAGACACCGACTGGCAGCGATGCTTCCGGCACGATCATGCCGGTGGGGCCGGTCGACGGACCGAACGTCGACCCCCTGACGGCCGTCCCAGCCCATCCGGCTGCGGCCGTCGATCCTGGGGGGCTCAAGCGTGAGGTCTTTGGTTTCCTGCCGTACTGGGAGCTGAGCGACAGCTCGACCCGACTCGACTGGGAGAAGCTTTCGACGGTTGCCTATTTCGGTGTCGGAGCCACCAAGACCGGTGACCTGCTGCGCAAGAACGGTGACGGGTCCACCTCGGTCGGCTGGAGTGGCTGGACGAGTTCAAAGATGACCGACGTGATCAACGCCGCTCACGGCAGCGGTGCTCGGGTCGTGCTGACCATCCAGAGTTTCGCGTGGTCGGCGACCGGGGCAAGCAATCAGAAGGCGCTGTTGGGGAGCTCCGGGAATCGCGCCAATCTGGCTCGCCAGATCGCTGCCGCCGTCCGCGACCGGGGCGCCGATGGGGTCAACCTCGACTTCGAGCCGATCGCCGCGACCTACGCCGATGAGTTCACGCTCCTGGTCAAGAAGGTCCGGAGCGAGTTGGATGCGGTCCATGCCGGCTACCAGCTGACCTTCGACACGACCGGCTGGATCGGCAACTATCCAATCGAGGACGCGACGGGCCCCGGGATGGCCGATGCGATCGTGATCATGGGGTACGACTATCGAAGCGCGTCGTCGAGCACGGTCGGATCGATCGCCCCGATCGGCGGCAGCACCTACGACGTCAACGACACCCTGAAGTCGTACCTGACTCGGATCGCTGCCTCGAGGATCATCCTGGGCGTCCCGTATTACGGCCGGGCATGGTCGACCAGTACGTCGGCGCTCAACTCGAAGAACATCTCGGGCACCAAGAACGGGGCCTCCGCGGCGGTCATCTACGGGACCGCCAGACAGTACGCAGCTGACCACGGAAAGCTCTGGGACCCAGTCGAGGGAGTGGCCTGGACGGTCTACCGGCGCGAGAACTGCACAACTACCTATGGCTGCGTCAAGCCCTGGCGCCAGCTCTATTTCGACACCGCCAAGGCGCTGAAGGCCAAGTACGACCTCGTCAACAAGAAGGGCGTCCGGGGCGTCGCGATCTGGGCACTC
This sequence comes from Thermomicrobiales bacterium, assembly GCA_004525275.1. GTDB lineage: Bacteria > Chloroflexota > Limnocylindria > Limnocylindrales > CSP1-4 > SPCO01. The sequence continues at coordinate 2,989 of SPCO01000064.1, forward strand.
GGCTACGACGGGACCCGGACCGAGCTCTACCGGGCCCTTGAGGACAAGTTCATCGCGGACACCGTCCCACCCGTCATCGCCAGTGCCTCCGTCAGCAACGCAACGCTGTCGCCCAACGGTGACGGTCGGGTGGACTCGACGACGATCAGCCTCAGCGTCACCGGTCAGATCAACTTCGGTTGGGTGGTGGAACCGTTTGTCGACGGGAGCCCCGGGCCGAAGGTCAGCTCAGGATCTTCGACAAGCAAGTCGGTCAAGTACACCTGGAATGGTAAGGACTCGGCCGGGAAGGTCGTGCCCGACGGCAAATACCGGATCACGGTCTGGACTGCCGATGCCTCGGACAACCGGGCGTCCGTGGCGAGGATCGTGACCGTGGACACTCGGGCGGCCGGCGTGAAAACATCGGCCGGCCCCGTCTCCATCTCGCCCGACGGCGACGGGCACGACGATCGAACGACGCTCACGATGTCCGGTGATGAGGCGCTGACCGGCAAGGCCCGGATCCTCGCCCCGGATGGCCGCACGGTCCGCCGCTGGGCACTTACCAAGGCGACGACCGGACGGTGGGTCTGGGGTGGCCACGATCTTGACGGGCGCAGGGTTCGCGACGACCGCTACACGTTCCGGATCAAAGGGCGCGATGTTGCGGGGAACCAGACCATCGAGCAGATGGTCGTACGGGTCGATCGGACGATCAAGTCCGTCCATTGGGCGTCTGGCTCTTTCAAGCCGAAGGCTGGGCAACGAGATCAGGTCAACTTCGCCTTGCGCCGATCGGCAACGACCACGCTGGCGATCTATCAAGGCTCGACACTCGTCCGAACCATCTGGTCCAAGCGTGCCCTGACGAAGGGCCTGTACGCGTGGAGGTGGAACGGCAAGGCGTCGGGGGCGTACGTCAAGCCGGGGACCTACAGGATCGTCATCGACGCGATCAGTCGGATCGGCATATCGAGTTTCTCGCGATCCGTGGAGGTCAGGGCCCCGTAGTCAACGTGCGGGCCCTAGACTTCGGTCCATGACCGACCCTGCCGCCGAAACCGCGAGTCCGCCGCTGGGCGTGCCCGGGGCGGGCGTCTGGATCGTGCTGCCGACCTATGACGAGGCTGAGAACGTCGAGCCGATGATCGCGGCCGTCCTCGAGGTCTTGCCGGCAGCCACGATCCTCGTCGTTGACGACGACTCGCCGGACGGGACCGGCCGACTCGCCGATAAGCGTGCCGCCGCTGATCCACGTGTCCGCGTCCTCCATCGCACCGTCAAGCAGGGGCTCGGCCGGGCGTATCTCGACGGTTTCGGCGTCGCGATCGATGGCGGAGCCCGAACGATCGTCCAGATGGATGCGGATTTCAGCCACGACCCAGGGGCGCTCCCAGCGCTCGTTGGCCCGATCGACGAAGGCGCGGCCGACCTGGTCATCGGGTCGCGCTACACGCCGGGCGGAGCGGTCACGGACTGGGGTCTTGGTCGACGGATCGTCTCGCGCGGCGGCAGTCTGTTCGCCCGGATCGTCCTCGGCCTCGGTCAGAAGGACCTGACCGGCGGGTTCAAGGCCTGGCACGCGGACACCCTGGCGGCGGTGCCGTTCGAAGGCGTCCATGCTGGCGGCTACGTCTTCCAGATCGAGATGACCTTCCGGGCCAGTCGGGCTGGAGCGCGGATCCGTGAGATCCCGATCACGTTCCAGGATCGTCGGGTCGGCCATTCCAAGATGAGTCGCCGAATCGTGGTCGAGGCGCTCGTCGTCGTCGTTCAGCTGCGGGCCGAGGAGCTGGCCGGGCGGCTCGGTCGGATCCGTCTCGGGCCGTGACCCTGTCTGGATCGAACTCGCGCCTCGGTGTCGACCCGAACCAGCGGCCGCCCGGAGTCAGGGTCGTCCTCGATACGAGACCGCTCCAGGCGCCGGACCGGGCACCTCTGGCGGCGACCTACCTGGACGGCTTGCTCACGGCATTCGATAGCGATCCGCTCGAGGGTGAGTCATTCACGTTCCTGTTGGCAGCCGACCTTCCGGATGCGACGGACGTTTTTGCGCATCTCGATGTGGCCGGACGTCGCCAGTTGCCCCCGACCCGTATCCTGCGCGCCGGCGCGATGACCATCGATCCGTTCATCCTCCGAGGTGCCGAGCTGGGAACCAGCTGGCGGGCCGATCGCCGCGGCGCAGCCGGGGCCGTCTATCACGCCGTTGGCAATGGACCGTTGCCGATCGGATCGGGGCTGCCCGTGGTGGTGACGCTCCTCGATCTCGCTCCGTGGGAGTTGCCCCAGGTCTTCCGACGATCGCTGGCGAACCGGTTCGGACAGCGCCTTCGCAGCCAGCAATTGCGCGAGGCCGCTGCGGTCATCGTGGGCAGCGAGGCCACCGCCCAAGCGGCCCGACGTGTGCTGCGGATCCATCCCGATCGGCTCCACGTCGTTCGCCTCGCACCGCGCGCCGGCTTCGCCCCGCGTGAGCGAGCTGCCGATCCCGGGGCCGCGGCACTGCTGCGCGAGCGACTCGGCCTGGCGGCTCGCTACCTGGTCCTGCCCGGTCGATTCGATGCGCGCCTCGATCTCGGGACGTTGTTATCGGCGCTGGCCAACCTGGCGGCAACCGGCCGGCCGGCAGGTCTCGACTCGTCCGTCCCCTGGCCGCCGCGTGTGCTCCTCGTTGGCGCTAGCCCGGCTGATCGGGCCTCGGTCGCTCGGGCCGCCGCGCGAAAGGGGATCGGCGACGCCATCGCCTACGCCCCGGCGCTCCCCGTTGCCGACCTGGCGGGCCTGATCCAGGGAGCTCGTGGTGTCATCCTCCCGGTTCTTTCTGAGGCAGCCGGGTTGCCGATCATCGAGGCCTTCGCCTGCGGTACTCCCGTGGTCGCCTCCTCGGTCGGTCCGATCCCGGAGCTTGTCGGGCCCGCCGGTCTGCTGGTCGAGCCACGCGAGCCGGATCGTCTGGCGACGGCCCTCGCGACGATCTGGGTCGACGACGCTGTCCATGGTCGCCTGACCGGGATGGCGGGGACTCGGGCCGCGGCTGATCCGCGGACCTGGCAGGACGTGGCGGGAGAGACCCGGGCGGTCTACGCCAACGTCGGCGTGACCCGATCCGCTGATGCCTGATTCGGGATCGAACCGATGAGGGATCGGCCCTGCGCTACGGCGTGGCGGGCGGGAGGTCGGATCCAGCCTTGAACGTGGCGGGGTAGCCGGTCGTGCTCGTCGTCAGCACCTGGATGAACGTCTGACCGATCGTGAGCGTGACCTCGTTCCCGTTGCGATCGTAGAACCTGGTCGGTCTCTTGATCCCAGCCTTCTTCCAGGTTCCCTTGATCGTTCGGCCATTCGTCGAGATCCAGGCCCGTCCACTACCGACGACATCAGCCTCGAGTCGATGCTTTTCGGGATGACCGTCGTTGAGCGGCCCGAATGCCATCCGCATCACGATGACGTTCTTCGGAGCGATACGCGTTCCGTCAACCGCGTCCTTCTGCTTCTTCTCGCCGGTGACCGAGCGACGGTACGTATTCGTATCGCGATCGTAGGTGTACAAGACCTTGTTGTATGGGTACGAGACCGAGATCGTGCCGCCATACGGGCGTTCCTCGATCGGAGCGTCCGGCGCGAACTGCCATTTTGGCGCGTAGGTCTTGTCCTTGGCTCCGATTCTTTCGCCCGTATTGCGCAGCTTCTTGCCGGTCGTATACAGATTGTGGGGCGAGAAACGGGTGCTGATCCGGCCGAACGTCCCGCTGTAGCGGAACTCGTCGACGTTGTACACGTACTGACCGCTGCCCTTCTGGCGCAACGTGTCGATCGCCTGTGGTGACCCACCGGCATGGGCGTAGATGGCACGCCATTCCGCCGCCCAGGCGATGTAGTAGAAGCGGGAGCTCCGAACCGGCCCGATCGCCTTGGGCAGCTCCTCCTGGAAGATCGCCATATAGCGTGGGATACCTGCCTCCGCGGGCGCATGCCAGACGACCGAGGCAGAGGACAGTCCGGATTGGGGTCGCGCCGCCCACAAGTCATCGATCATGACCGCGATGGGATGACGCGCGGCCGCGGTCGGTGAGACCAGGCGACCGGTCAGTGGCGCCGGGACTGTCGTTGGCGTGGGCTCCGGTGTCGGCTCGGGCAGCGCCGACGCGGTCGGCGACGCCACCGGCGTCGGCGAGGTTGGCGATTCGGACGGCGACGCAGTCGCTGCCGACGGGGACGGGGTCGCGGCCTGACCGGTTGGTGGGCTTGCCGACGGCGTCGGCGTTCCGAACACGGAGGTCGCCGCCAGCGCGATCACGAGCACCACGATGGCGGCCACTGCGATGGCCCCTGCGGTCGTCCGTCTCAACGTCGTCGCCCCTCTGGTGATGGATTGGACTGGGCGCAGGATACAAGAGGATCGACCATGGGGCGTTGAGTCTCCGCTTCGCTCGCTGGATGACGCTCGCGAGCAGGGCATTCGCGCGTATTGCTGTAGCGCGATACCCTCTGTGTATGAC
>SPCO01000066.1 GCA_004525275.1 Thermomicrobiales bacterium
CGGTGTCGACGGCGATGCCGTCGGTGTCGCGCCACTACATGCGGTCGCGACGAGGGCGGCGATGGACAGGGCCAGGAGCAAGCGTCGGGGGGCCATCGTCGTCAGGGTATCGCGGCCGGCCGAAGGACGCCGTCGCGCTAGAATGGCGACCTCGTGAACCGCTTCCAGAAGCTCGCCGCGCTCACCCTGGCGACCGCTCTCGGGCTGGTGACCATCGGGGTCATCGTGCGTGCGACCGATTCCGGTCTCGGCTGCCCGGATTGGCCGCTCTGCCATGGCCAGATCATCCCGGCGCTCGATGACACCAAGGCGTGGATCGAGTGGATCCACCGATCGGTCGCGGTGCTCATCGGCTTCGAGATCCTGGCCCTGGCGATCCTGGCCGTTCGCGAATATCGCGATCGGCGCTCGATCCTGTTGGGCTCACTGGGCGCGGTCGGCCTGGTCGGTTTTCAAGCCTGGCTCGGCCGCGAGACGGTCCGCCTCGGCAACAGCGGCGAGTCGGTCACGGCGCACCTTGCGGCGGCCCTCGCCCTGCTGGCCCTGCTCGTATTTCTAACCGTGCGCGCAGGCTACCCGGCGAAGATCGGCGGTCGGGGTGGCAGCCAACGGTTCACCCTGCTGGCCGCATTTGTATCGGCCGTGACGTTCGCGCTCCTGCTGTTCGGATCCCAGGTGACGGCCACCGCCTCCGCCCTCGTCTTCCTCGATTGGCCGTTGATGAGCGGATCGCTGGTACCGGACGTTACCGATGTCAACGCGGCCCACGTCCTCCATCGCTGGGTTGCCGCATTCGTGGGCGTCGTGGTGGCTGTCCTTGGACTGGTCGCCTGGCGGACGCAACGCGACCATCCGACACTGGTCCGGCTGGCTCTCGGCGCGGCGGCACTCTTCGCGGTCCAGGTCGTGATCGGGGGCGCCCAGGTCCTGACCCAACTCGCCGAGTGGACCCAGACGCTGCACCTGGCGTTGGGGGCCGTGATCTGGACGATGCTGACCGGGCTGACCATCACGAGTTTCTACACGGCACGCGTCGACGTTCGGACGAAGACCGGAGCGACGGCGGGCGAAGGGACCGACATGCGCGGACCGGGAACCGAAACGCCCAGCCCGCGGACGAAGACCGACACGCTGCGTGCCTATGTCGCGCTGACCAAGCCCCGGATCATCGAACTCCTGCTGGTGACCACGGTTCCCGCCATGGTCCTCGCGACGCGCGACCTGCCGGGCGCCTCGGGCGGCATCGACTGGTCCGATTGGGGCGTGCTCGTCTTCTGGACGATGCTCGGCGGGACATTGGCGGCGGGTAGTGCCAACGCGATCAATTGCTACCTGGATCGCGACATCGACCTGCTGATGACTCGAACCCGTCGACGGCCGCTGCCCGCTCACCAGGTCGAGCCGGAACGGGCTGTGGTCTTCGGGATCGCGCTGGGGATCATCTCGTTCGCGGTGATGGTCTGGTTCGTCAACCTGACCGCGGCATTCCTGACCCTGCTGGCGATCGCCTTCTACGTGGTGATCTACACGATGTTGCTCAAGCGCACGACACCCCAGAACATCGTCATCGGTGGAGCGGCCGGCGCATTGCCGCCGGTCATCGGCTGGGCGGCCGTGACCGGCAATGTCGGATTGCCGGCGATCATGCTGTTCCTGATCGTCTTCTACTGGACCCCGCCCCATTTCTGGGCGCTTTCACTGCGCATCCGCAAGGACTACGCGGCGGCCGGTATCCCGATGCTGCCCGTGGTGAAGGGGATCCCCGAGACGACTCGCCAGATCGGGCTGTACGCCATCCTCATGGTCGCCATCTCGCTGGCCCTGTTCACGGTCGGGCGGATGGGCCTGATCTATCTCATGGCTGCCGTTGGGCTCGGGGCGATCTTCCTGTGGCAGGCATACGGCCTGTGGCGGAGGGGCTCGTCAGAGGAGGCATCAACGGCCGGCGCCATCCGGCTCTACAAGTACTCGATCAGCTACCTGAGCCTGCTCTTCCTGGCGGTCGCGGTCGATGCGCTGGTGCTCATCCCGGTCTGATCCAGCAGGGCGTAGACCCCGCCCTCTTTGCGATCCATATCCTCGAGTTCGGTCGTGGTGTGGACGTCGTATGACGCGAGGCGGACCAGTTCGTCGGTCGGCAGATACCGGCGGCCTGGGTCACCGACGAGCACGTCGACCCCGCGATCACGAGCTCGTCGCAGCCAGGGCAGGACGCGCTCGGCGAGTCCCGCCTCGTACCAACAATCACCAGCGAGGACGACGTCCACCTCCGGCGGGTCCTCATCCAGGATGTCGCGATGGAGGACCGCGATCCTGTGGCCGTTGGCGAGCGCATTGCGCTCGATCGCGGCGCAGGCGAAGGCATCGATGTCCGCGACCGCGACTGTCGATGCGCCGGCGTGCATCGCCGCGATGGCGCACAGCCCTGATCCGGATGCGAGATCGAAGACCCGACGCCCGCGCACGAGTCCTGGGTGTTCCTGCAGATGTCGTGCGATCGCGAGACCGCCGGCCCAGGCGAATGCCCAATACGGCAGGCTGGCGTCGGGGTCGTCCGTTTCGATCTGGACGGCACGCCAGAGCGGCAGGACGTCGTCGGCGAGGTGTAGACGGATCTCTTCGAGCCCAGGGACAGGTCGAAGACGAGTGTGGCGCAGGACGAACGCGCGTGGCGAGGCGGCCATCGCCGGACTTTACGCCCCAGCTGGATGCCCGCGGCGGCTATATGCCCCGCCGCTGCAGGTCCACCAGTAGCGGCGTGGCGGTGAGCGGGCCCCCGAGGAATGCTTCGAGCAACTCCGCCGGTGAGCGCGACGCGCCGGGCACGAACAACGTATCGGCCATGAACCGATACCAGCCCGGATCGCCCGCCCACCAGGGCCCCCGGACCTCGGCGATCCGGGCCCGGACCGCGGCCGCCATGATCGCCGACAGCGCGTAGTTGGCGAGGTACCCCGGCCCGTCGATCAGCTGGCCGCGGACGGCCCACCAGGACCATTCGGGATGTGGCTCGACGCCCAGCCCCTCCGTCGTGATCTCGGTCCATACGTCGTTCGGCCGTCGGTCGGGGTGTCCATGCAGTTCGATCTCGAACAGGGCCCAGCAGATGTCGAGCATCACCGCGCCATAGCGCGACAGCACGGCTTCGCGCGGCTCCGCGGCCGTGACTGCCGCCGAGCCCAGCCAGTGGTACTGCCATGCCGGCTCGTCCACATCCCAACCAAGGACGTCCGCCGTGCCCTCCAGGAAAGCTGCGCTCGATTCGGGAAAGTCGAGGAATGCCGGCCGAGTCCGGATGGCCGCCATGTGGATGGCATGGCCGCTCTCGTGGAGCAACTCGAGCAGGTTGCCGAGCCCTCCCTCGGCATAGGTGGCGAAGATCCAGGGCGGTCTGGGGATCCAACTCCCGGCCGGCTGGGTCGGAGGGTCGACGGCCCCCATGCCGATCGTGAATGCCACCGGAACGAGCGGTCGCCCGGGTCGTGGCAGGACGTCGTAGCGGATCCCAAGCGACGTTGGATCCGCGCCGAGTGCGGTCAGGTATGCCCGATTGATCTCGAGCAACCGGCCCGGCGGAACCAGCCCATCGAGCCGTCTCGCGGCGGCGCCGACCTGGTAGTAGTAGTCCCACGGCTCCACGCGGTCCGGACCCAGCACGCGCCGCCATGCCGCGAGGATCTCCCACAGCGTGGGCTCCAGCGAGCCGGCAGCCATCCCCAACGCGACCGCGTTCGCCTCGATCGGTGAGCCGTGCGTTGCCCATCGTCCGGCGCTCGAGCGGAGCAGTCGTCGATACGGGCTGGCCGACCCACCGTCACCGTCGACGGTCCGCCAGATCGGATCGAGCGCTGTGAACAGGGTTCGCCTCGATGCTGCGTCAGGCTCCGTGGCCAGGCGGCCCAGGATCGTGGGCCGGTCCACCGCGTCTCCGTTGACGCGGACCGCGGCCGCGACCTCCCCATAGCGCGCAAAGAGCCGCGCCCGGGCCCGGGCGACGACCGGCTCCTCATCCGTCGTGCCGCCCTCGACGGGCGGTGCGCCGGGCGTCGGTTCCAGTTCGTCGAGCCAGGGCAGCGTCGCCCGCATGTTGATCGCCGCGCGCGCATCCTCCGCTGATTCGCCGGACGATCCCGAAGGCACCGGGAGGTCGGCGAGCAGGGGATCGAACGCCCGCCGCAGGGCTCGGTAGCGCGTCGCCAAGGCCCGCGTCGATCGGCCAGCATCATCCGCCGGAGCACCGCTGGTCCGGGCCACGACCAGATCGCCCAAGGCGGCAAGGAGCGCGGCGTACGACCGTTCCACCGTCTCGATGTCCATGGTCTCGCAGGATACGCGCCGAGGTCGCGGCAGATCCGGCGCCACGCTGTCACCATGCTCGGATGGAGATCCGATTTCTGGGTGGCGCGACGACCGTGACCGGCTCGCAGTTCCTACTCGTAACGGAGCGTGCCCGGATCCTCATCGACTGCGGGATGTTCCAGGGCAGCCCCAACGAGTCGATCCGTAACCGGATCCCGTTCGCCTTCGATCCGCGCGAGCTGGACGCCGTCCTCCTCACCCATGCCCACCTCGATCACTGCGGGTTATTGCCGCTGCTGGTGAAGGGCGGCTACCGGGGGTCCATCCACGCGACCGCCGGCACGATCGAACTGGCCAACCTCATCCTCCTCGATTCGGGCAAGCTCCAGGAGGAGTTCGCCAAGCGTGAGGCGCGCTGGGAAAGGCGCCATCCCGAGATGGTCGAGGCGGACGACCGGAAAGAGGCGGATCAGTTCCGGGCGGCGCTTGAGCTCGCGGAAGCCGGCGAAGGCGGGTCGGCGGAGCGTGTCGCGACGACCGTCGAACCGGTGAGCGCATCTTGGCCGACGGACCCGGAGGCGACGCTGCGCGGCCAGCCGCCGTGCGTCGACATCGACCTGGACGACGCGCTGTACACGGCCAAGGACGCCGAACGCACACTCGAACACTTCAAGCCCGTGCGCTATGGCGACGAGGTCGCCGTCGCGCCCGGTATCCACGCCACGTTCGTCGATGCCGGCCACATCCTGGGCTCGGCGATCATCCGCGCCCGCGTACAGGACACCGATTCCTCCGAGGAGCGGATCATCGTCTTCTCCGGCGATCTCGGTCGACCCGGGACGCCGATCCTGCGCGATCCGACCCGGCTGACGGACGCCGACTATGTCCTCGTCGAATCGACGTACGGCGGGCGTGAGCACGAACCGGAGGCGGAGGCGATCCGGGTCCTTGCCGAGACCGTTCGGATGGTTGCCGAGGCGGGCGGCGTCCTGCTCATCCCGTCGTTCGCCGTCGGTCGGACCCAGGAGGTCGTCTGGGAGCTTGATCGGCTCATCGAGCGCGGCGAGATCCCGCTCCTCCCGCTGTTTCTCGATTCGCCGATGGCTTCGAAGGCGTCCGACATCTATCGAAACCACCCCGACGACTACGACGAAGAAACGGCGAAGCTCCTGCGCGACGGCGAGACGCCGCTGGACTACCCGGACCAGACCGTCACCAGCGATGTCGCGGCATCCAGGGCGATCGAGCACGCGCCGCGGCCGTATATGATCATCGCGAGCAACGGGATGTTGACCGGCGGTCGCGTCGTCGCCCACCTCAGGACCCTCATCGACGATCCGGACGCCACGATCCTGTTCGTCGGTTACCAGGGTCAAGGCACGCTGGGAGCGCATCTCCAGGCCGGAGCGGAGACCGTGAAACTCGATGGACAGGTGCGACGCGTGCGCTGCAAGACACGCTCGATCAGTGGCTTCTCTGCTCACGCCGACGAAAGCGAATTGCTCGATTGGCTTGGCCATTTCGCGGTCGGCAAGCGACCCGGCGAGCCCGGCCACCCGCGCCGGGTCTTCCTGGTCCATGGCGACCCGGATGCCCAGATCGCCCTCGAGCCCAGGGTTCGGGAGCTGGGCTTCGCCACCCATATTCCCCATTGGCATGAACGTGTCGCGCTTGACTGACCTGGCCGTCGCGGCCCTCGGCTGGCTGGCCTACGCCACTCGACGGCCCCTTCGCGGGTCGACAAGCGCACTTTGGGCGGTGGTCGTCGGACTTGTGACGATCTCCTTGATCCCGACCCTGGCGATCGGCTCCAGCCAGCGACCGACCGACCTGACATTCGAGGACGTACGTCTTCAGGAGATCCCGGCCAATACCACGTGGGTCAGGCTTGAGGGCGATCTGCAAAAGGCGGACGGGGCCAACGTCTACCACCTGCGAACGGCCAGCGACACCGAACACTACGTCGTGGTCACGGCGTTGGTCGCGCTCGAGACCGGCCCGGTCGAAATGACCGGACATCTGATGTTCGGGTCCCTGGGTGCGGAGATCATCGGGTTTCTGGACGCCGATGTCCCGGCCGTCCCGCGACGCGATGAACCGTTCCACCTGATCCTGGTTCCCGCTGCCATCGCCATCGTCCTCGCGATCGGGATGTCGCTTGGGTACCCGGTCATCCGGCGCGACAGGCGGTCAGGCTCCAGCCCGGCGCGCCTGTCGCCCGGCGAATCGATCAAGGTCGACTGGAGTGGCCGGATCGGTCGTGTGACGGTTGCCGATGACGTACCGATCCCGTCCACGATCTCACTCACCCCGGACCCCGATCACCCCGAGATCTCCCACTTGGCGATCGTCGCCGATGGCGGATCGTGGGCATTCAGGCTAAGACGGGCGGCACCCACGAGAGCGGTCCGGCTGTGCCGAGTCAGCGGATCCACGGCGGGTCTGGAGATCCACGCCCAAACGGCCGATATCGTGCTCGCGTTCCCCGATCAGGACAGTCGGGATCGGCTTGTCGCGACGCTCAGCTAGCCGGCGTCGCCGAGTCACGAAAGCTCAGGCAGGCGCGATCGGCGTCCCGCCTGCCGGGACGCGTGGGGGCATCAGGCGCGACGTCGGAGGCAATAGGATTCCCATCCCGGACCATCGGAGCGTGATTTCACTGCCCGTCCACCGGCGCGCCGCGTCCGATCGCCAGCGGGTACGCTGGTCATGATCACCATGGCACCGCCCCGAGGTGGCCCGATGCGACCGTCGCTCAACGTTCTCGATGAGGACCTCATCGCCCGGATCGTGGACGAGGCGAAGCGGGTCCTGGCCGAGGTCGGTATGGAGATCCGCGGCAAGGAGATGCGGCGGCGCCTCCTGGACCATGGTCTGCCCCTCGACCCAAGCGGTGAGCGGGTCCTCTTTCCGCGCGATGTCGTCGAGGCCGCGATCGCGTCGGCTCCCGGATCGTTCCTGCTCCACGACCGAGACGGCGCGGCCCACGCCGATATCGGTGGCGACCGAGTTCACTTCGTGCCCGGCTCGTCCGGGCTGAAAGTGCTCGACCATCGCTCTGGCGAGACCCGCCTGGCGAACTCGACCGATTTCGTCGAGTACGTCCGCGTGGCCGAC
>SPCO01000098.1 GCA_004525275.1 Thermomicrobiales bacterium
CTGCAAGCGCGAGATAGAGGTCGAGGTCGCCGGGGTCGTTGACCAGATCGAGATCGTACAGGCGCGCCAGCGCGCTGGCGGTCGCCGGATCCGGGCGCCCGAGATCGGTCGGGTGGATGATCAGGCCTCCCAGCGCACGCGCCCGCCGGCCTGGCGCTTGACGGCCAGCGCACTGATCGCCTCGAGAGCGGCCCGGTTCGCGGCGCTGGCCGTGGTCTCGGCGTGGTCGTAGGGCGGGGAGACTTCGACGATGTCCATCCCGGCCAGGTCGACCGCTGCGACGATCTGGCGGATGGCCCGCAGGACTTCACGGGTCAGCATGCCACCCGGCTCGGGCGTCCCGGTGCCGGGCGCCATCCCGGGATCGATGACGTCGATATCGAGCGACAGGTAGATCGAATCTGGTCCGTCAAGAGCTTCACCGATGGCATCGGCGACGACGGCCTCGGCGCCACGCTCCTCGATCTCGCGCATCAGGTGCCAGCGCAGGCCGTGCTCCTCCATCCAGGCGAAGGTTTCCGGTGGCGGCCAGTAGCCGCGCAGGCCGACCTGCACGAAGTTCCGACCGTCGACGGCCCCCGACTCGATCAGCCGACGCATCGGCGATCCATGACTGGCCAGGACGCCCCAGGCATCGTTGGCCGTATCGGCATGGGCGTCAAAGTGGACGATCCCGATGCTGCCCGGTCGTCGGACCTCGGCGACCGCCGTCGCCGATGGCCAGGTGATGGAGTGGTCGCCACCCAGCACGATCGGGATCGCGCCGGTCTGGGCGACCTCCAGGACCTTGCGGTAGATCATCGCGTGCGACCGCTCGGTCCAGGCTGGGACGATGTTGGCATCGCCCGCGTCGACGACCGTCAGAACCTCGAATGGCTCGACGTCAAGCTGCAGCGAGTAGATCGAGCCGGATGTGTTCTGGGCTTCCCGGATCGCGCGTGGGCCAAACCGGGCGCCGGGTCGATGCGTGACGGCGTCATCGAATGGCGCTCCGATGATGGCGACGTCCACTCCTCGACGCCGGATCTCAGCAGGATCGGTCACCCAGGGCAGATTCAGGAAGGTCGTCGGCCCGACATAGGACGGCAGGTCCAGGTCGTCAAAAGTCTCGAACGGACCGTCCCAGCCGTTGCGCTGGGCAAAGCCGGCGTCGCCGGAGCGTTCAGCCACGCAAAGCCTCCCGACACGGTCGCGGCGGCACGTCGCTGCGACCTGGAGTCCGTCTCACTGGGGGACGCCGCCGGTTCGAAGCCAGTCGTCCAGCGGGACGCGCCATCATCGATGGTAGCACCGCGTCGAGGTCAGTCCGACTCGTGAAACGCACGCCAGGCCGCCGCGACGAGGTCGGGGTCCAGGAACAGATCCACGGCGGTCTGAGCGATGAGCGTCGCGGCCAGCAGCGTGGTCTCGTCAGCCTCGGGGGTTACCGCGGCATCGCGGAACAGGATCGAATGACCGGGCGTGCCTTCGGGCGCGATCGCGAGATCGGGGTGGATCGTCGGGCAGATCCAGCTCACATTGGCCATGTCGGTGGATCCCGCGTTTGGGTCGTCGCCCATGTCCTCGATGCCGTAGGCAGTCATGTTGGCCCGGAAGCGATCGGCCAGGACGCGGTTGTTGCGCATCGTCCGGGCCCGACCGGTGTATTCGATCGTGACGGTCGTGTCCGTGGCCAGGGCGGCTGCCTCACACAGCTGCCGGAAACGATCGCGCATCAGCTCGTATTCGCCCTCGTCTTCGCTCCGGATCATGAACCAGGCGGCGGAGCGATGCGGGATGATGTTGGCGGCCGTGCCACCCTCGCGGATGATCCCGTGGACGCGGGCCGTCGGGCGAAGCTGCTGGCGCCACAGGCCGACGGAGGTGAACAGCAGGATGAGGGCGTCAAGCGCGTTCTTGCCCCGCCACGGGTCGGCCGAAGCGTGGGACTGCAGACCGCGGTAGACGACTTCCACGTCCTCTGACGCTAGTGGGTACGTCTCGACGTGCGAACGGTCGCAGGGGTGGTACAGGAGCGCCGCATCCAGACCCTCGAACAGGCCGTCGTCGATCATGATCTGCTTGCCGCTTCCGTATTCCTCCGCCGGCGTGCCCAGGAACACGATCTCGCCGGGGAGCCTGTCGGCCATGGCTGCCAGGCCGATCGCCGCGCCGACCCCGGAGGCCGCCATGGTGTTGTGGCCACAGCCATGGCCAAGACCCGGAAGGGCGTCGTACTCGGCCAGGATCCCGATCCGAGGGCCGTCACCGACCAGCCCTCGACGGGTGGCGCGGATGGCCGTCTTCAGGCTGCCTGCCGGGTGCTCCACCTCGTAGCCATGCACCCCGAGGAGATCGGCGATCCGAGCGGCGGCCCGATGCTCTTCGAAGGCCGGCTCCGGATCCGCGTGGATCTGATGCGACAACTCGAGGATCTCCGCCCGGGCGGCTTCGATCGTCTCGGCGATCCGAAGCTTTGGCTCGGCAAACGGGGCAGCCGGAGGCAAGGTGGTCAGGGCGGACACGCGTTCTCCTGATCGTACGGCGATGTTCGTCGCAAGCCTATCGGGTTTCGGCCGTGCCACCGGGGCGCAGTTCTCAGCGGTCGGCCGACAGGGTCGCTTCTGCGATCACGGCGAGGGCGATCATGAACAAGGCGATCGGCAATTCCAACAGGCCCTGCAGTCGCAGGACGATGAGGACCGCGACAACGATCCCGACCCACGATGCGCGTCGGATCGCTCGGGCCCAGTCGCCCCGGTAGGCGATCTGACGGTGCCGTCCAAAGACCGTCAGCCACATGAGCGGGATCATCGTCAGCGCGACGGCGAGCCCGATCAGGACAGCCCCGACGACACCCGCGCCGGGGTCCGTGACCGGATCCCGAGTGGTCAGCACAAGCCCGACGAGGAGCCAGACCACGGCCGCAGCCGCGAAGATCGCCAGGTTCGCGGTCCGGTCGCGCACGTCCATGACCATCGAGTCTAGGGGCTTCCGAGCCGCAGGTCGTGGCCACGACCAGATGATGACCCTCGGCTATCGGACCGCGCGCGATGGGCAGATGTCGCGATACGCGCAGTACGAGCACGCCAGGAAATCGGGTTTGGGTGCGTAGTCGCGGGCACGCATGCCAGCTGCCGCGAGTGCGATCTTGTCCCGAGCCTTGGTCAATCGTTTTGGGTCCACGGCGACCTCACCAACGAGCCCGGACCCGAGGAAGTGCAGGGCCAGGGTGTCGGGCAAGCGCCCGGTCAGTGCCTCGTAGCCCATGGCGTAGATCTGAAGTTGCAGGGACTCGCGAGCACGCGAGCGCGCCTTGGCCGGGTCCCGCACGTCCGACGACTTGTAGTCCGTGATGGTCACTCGCTCGCGACCCAGGATGTCCAGCGTGGGCGACACGACATCTGCGCTCGCCGCAACCGCGCCAGGCATGGCCGCTGCGGCGAGCGCAGACGCGTGGTCCCGCTCGCCATCGGCGAGCGGGACGACATCGACGCGATCCCAACGGCCGCGGACGCGATCGCCGCCGAGCATGAAGCTGAATTCGCGCTCGACGTAGGTCGGGATCACCGAGTCCGGCTGGAGCTGCATCTCGCGGAATCTGCGCAGCGCCGCACGTCCGGCGACGAGCCTGGCGTCCTCGTGATCGCGGCTGACAAAACCCTCATTCGACCAAGCCTCGTCGAACACCTCATCGAGCTCCGACTCGCTCATAACGTGGCCCTTGGCGTGGCGATTGTGAAAGAGCTGAACGGCCTTGTGCAGTGCCGCGCCATACACGATCGCGTGATGCGGAGCCAGCGGGACACGGAGAACGTGGGCGTACTTGTATTTCAATGGACAGGTCAGGTAGTCATCGATCTGGTAGTAGCTGAGCGTGAGCGGCTCCCTGATCGGACCCGCAGGTACCGGGGCGGTCGATGCGCCCGCCCCGAAGGTCGCCAGGCTTTCCTGTGGCGTCGATCGTCGGGCGCCGGAACCCGGTGTTTCCGAGTCCGCCGAGAGATCAAGGGCCTCGAGGACGAACGGCGAGACGCGCCGAGCTCGCGCTCCGCCGTAGTCCGCCGCGTGGGACAGGATCAGCTCGTCGCGCGCCCGGGTCATCGCGACGTAACAGAGGCGACGTTCCTCGGCGAGCGCGTCCTTGGGACTCGGCGGCAAGCCACGGCCGAGCCCTGCCGGGATGCCCAATGGCTCACCCCGCCCGCTCGATGGGAATCGCCCGGCGACCATGCCCGGCAGAAAGACAACAGGAAATTCCAGACCCTTGGCCTTGTGGATGGTCAGGACGGCGACCGCATCGGCGTCGGGGTCGAGCTCCGCGGTGGCCGGGTCATCTCCGGCCTCGATGAGCGTGGCCAGGTGTGGCGCGACGAAGGCCACCCGGTCGTCAGCGAGCACCGCGGATTGCGACCGAACGATCTCGAAGAAGCGCGCGATGTTCTGGAGTTGCTCCTCGGCGGCCGGCGTGTCCGTGTCGACGAGCTGGCTGAGGATCCCACTCTGACGCAGGAACTGATAGAGGAGCACGCCGGCCGGTTGCTCGTGCGCTTCCGACGCGTACGCGGTCAGGTCTGCCACGAGCTTGCGCACGGATGCCCGCGTCGCAGCATCGACGCGCAGGATGCCGGGTTGACGGTCGAGTTCCTCCAGGACCATCCAGATGGACCTATTTCGTCGCCGGGCCATGTTGACGATGGCGGTCAGATCCGGGCCACCGAGCCGGTAGGCGTCCGATGTGCAGAGCGCGTACAGGTCCACGCTCGATTCGAGGTCTGCCGCGACGCGCAGGAATGCAAGCAGTTGCCGCACTTCAGGCCGTGCATAGAGGCCCGACGTGCCCGAGAACCGCCAGGGCACCCCTGCCATGTTGAGCGCCCGCAGGATCGGGTCCGCGTGGCCGTTGGCTCGAACCAGGATCGCGTGATCCCGGGGCGTCGCTCCAGCATCGATGCGGCGCGCGATCTCACCCGCGATCCAGTCCGCCTCGTCAGCAGCCGACGCGAAGACCTCCAGGGCGACCGGCGCAGCGGTCGGCGAGATCCGTTGGGCGCGCAGCTGTTTGACGACCCCGGTGCGCACCCCGAGCCGATCCGGATCGTTGAAGCGGATCAACCGGTAGGCCGCGTCCAGGATCGGTCCCAGCGACCGATAGTTGCGTCGCAGGACGACGGCCCGGGCACCGACGTAGCGATCCTGAAACGCCAGGATGTTGTCCACCGCCGCGCCCCGGAACGCGTAGATCGCCTGGTCGTCATCGCCGACGACGGTCACGTTGCGGTGCTCGTCGACCAGCGCAGCGACAAGCTCCGCCTGCGCCCGATTGGTGTCCTGGAACTCGTCCACCAGCAAGTACCGGAAGCGGCCGGCGATCTCCGCTCGAGCGGCCGGCGAGGTCCGGACCAGTCGAAGCGCGAGTGCCACCTGGTCGCCGAAGTCGATGCAGCCGTTCGCGCCAAGGAGCGCCTGGTACGTAGCGTAGGCCCGTGCGAGTTCGCCCTGCTGTCGAGCCGTCTCCGTGGCTGCCCCCATGACGTCCGAGCCGTCGATGGACTCGGTCAGGGCTCGCGCCTCGGTCGCCAGACGATCGGCGTGGGCGAGGAAGTCCTCGGGTGCGATGTCCTCGTCCTTGCAGCGACTGAACAACGTCGCCAGTGCCGACAGGAATCGGGTCGGGTCGCCAAGCGGACGGTAGACGTCCAGATCGAATTCGAAAAGGTGCTCGCGCAGGAAGATGACGACCTCGGCCCGGGTCAGGGTCCGGACATCCGTCGGCAGCCCGAGTTCAAGGGCGTATTCCCGGATGAGCCGGTCGCCAAAGGCGTGAAACGTGGAGATCGCCGTGTCCGTATAGCCGTACGGCACGAGCTGGTCTACCCGGACCGCCATTTCCTCGGCAGCCTTGTCCGTGAAGGTCAGGGCCAGGATCTCCGAGGGCTTCGCCCGGCGCGTCGCGATGAGCCACGCGATCCTTCGCGTGATGACCTGGGTCTTGCCGGTGCCTGCGCCGGCGATCACCAATAGCGGGCCGGTCCCGTGGGTGACGGCCCGGAGCTGATCCGGGTTGAGGCCGCCGAGGAGCGCA
>SPCO01000027.1 GCA_004525275.1 Thermomicrobiales bacterium
CGCCCACGCCCACGCCCACGTTGACCCCGACGCCGTCGCCCACGCCCACGCCGCGACCGCCATCGACAGCGCCACAGGCGAGCGGTGATCCGCGTCTCGCGTACGCGGAGTTCCTCCTTCGCGTGGCTGACGATCGGTCAACCGTCGACGAGCTGAACCGGGTGCTTGAAGCAGGAGCCAGAGCGCAGGACCTGGGCGCAGTCCGCCGAGCGTCGGTCGATATCCTCGACTTCGTCGACGCGGAACGGGATTGGCTGCGAGAACATCCACCAGCGGCGTGTTACACGGACGCACACGTATCGGCGCGGGCCATGCTCGACGCCTACGGGACGGCGGCAGATCGGTTCGTCGATTGGTCGGCGACCGGCGGCGGATTGGCCGGGTTGGGTGCCTTCGGGAAAGCGATCGCCGCCGCCCAGGATGCCGAGGCCGCGGCCGCAGCATTCGGCGCGGTCCTGGAGGCGACGACGTGCCGGACTTGAACGGCGACACGATCTCACCGACCCGCCATGTGACGAGTCGACGGATCCTGGCCATTCGCGGGGAGTCACTCGAGGTTCGGGACGATCGGGTCGTCGGGGAGGCCCCGCTCGAGATTCGCGCCGCCGGTCCGCGTCAGGACTCGGTCGCAGTAGCGGTCACGATGCGCACCCCCGGCAACGAGGCGGAACTGGCCGTCGGGTTCCTCCAGACCGAGGGTTTGCTGGAGGGTCAGGAGGTTCTGCGGACCACGGGCGGCGATCCCTCGGCCCTAAGCCAGCCGGACGACACGATCGTGGTACGACTTTCGAACAGCTTTGACGATTCGGCCGTCGCCGAGCGCCACTTCGTGGCCACGGCGTCATGCGGGATCTGTGGCAAGGCCTCAATCGATGAGGTCGCACTGCGCGTCAAGCCCCTGCCTGATGGACCCGTCGTTTCACGCTCGGTGGTCCTCGCGCTCCCGGACCTGCTCAGGGCGGCGCAGCGGGCCTTCGACGAGACCGGCGGCCTGCACGCCGCTGGCCTGTTCACGCCCCGCGGCGAGCTGCTCGCCCTGCGCGAGGACGTCGGTCGCCACAATGCGCTCGACAAGCTGGTCGGGTCGCAGGTCCTGGCCGGTGCGATGCCGCTGCATGAGCGGATCCTCATGGTGTCGGGACGAGTCAGTTTCGAGATCGTCCAGAAAGCGGCAGTCGCCGGGATCCCGATCGTGTGCGCCATCTCCGCGCCCTCGGACCTTGCCATCGAGACAGCGGAGCGGCTCGGCGTCACGCTCGTCGGCTTCCTGCGGGGAACGGGCTTCAATGTCTACGCCCACGATGCCCGGATCGACCTGCGCGACCTCAGCGGTCTGGGCTGAATCAGTTCTTCGGTCGGCCGCGATGTGCGCCAGGCGCTTCTAGTGACGAACGAACCGGATCATCGGCCGGTGGACAGGCCGGAATCGGGCCTCCAGTGGACGTCCCGAGCGTCCAGTGCACGAAGCAGCGATCAACGGCGGCGCCCGCCGGCATCTCGCCCGTCCGCCGGTCGTAACGGTCGTCTGGCGCTTAACCACGGGACGACGCACGGCTCCGGCTCCGGTCTGGCTCCGGCTCCGGCTCCGGTCCTGGCACACGGCCGAGGTTCTCGCGGGGTCGCCGCGCGTCAGACCTTGGGGCGGTTGTTCACGAATTCGAAGCCGAAGCGGCCCTTGATACAGAGGTGGCCGTCGGTCACCGATGAATCGGTCGGTGAGGTCACCTTCACGATCCGGTCGTCCTGGGCGTGCAGCGAGACCGCGCAGCCGACGCCGCAATACGGGCAGATCGTGTCCGTGACGGTCTGGGCTGATTCGTCCCAGGTCCCCGACTCGCGCATGTCGTACTCGGACTTGAACATGAGCGCGCCGGTCGGACAGACGCCGATGCAGTTGCCGCAATAGACACAGGCCGACTCGGGCAGCGGGACGGCGGACTCAGTTGAGATCCGGGCATCGAACCCGCGACCCGCAACGGCGATGGCAAAGGTGTTCTGGGCCTCCTCCCCGCACGCATCGACGCACTTGTAGCAGAGGATGCATTTCGAGTAGTCGCGAACGTAGAGCTCGTTGTCGATCTTGGTCGGTTGGGCAACCGTCGCCGCCGTGGCGTCGCCAGTTGGGCCGTGATGGTGGCCACTCTCCAGGCGATCGCGTTCGCCGGCCGCGGAGGGCTGGCCGGGCGGTCCGAAACGTGTCGCGTCGGCGCCATAGCGTTGCGCATATGCGGCGATCGATCGATCCGGGGTGATCGGGCCGGTCAGCGACAGATCGACACTCGAGCCCAGGAATTCCAGAACGACCTTCCGGGACAGGCGCACCCGCTCGGAGTCCGTCTGGACGTCCATCCCGGCCTCGACCTTGCGCGAGCAGGCCGGCACGAGAACGCGCGAGCCGGCGACTTCCACGACGCACACCCGACAGACATTGACCGGTGTCAGGTTCTCGACGTAGCACAGCGTCGGAGTGTCGATGCCCTGCTCGCCGCACGCGCCGAGGATCGTCGTTCCATCCGGGACCGAGACCGCGACACCATCGATCGTCAATTCGACTGATGCTGGGGCTTCGACCGGCGGCGGACCCGGCGGTCGCGATGCTCGTGCCGGCGGGGATCGCAGGATGGCGGCCAGGACGTCAGGATCCGAAGTGGCATTGGGTGTCACTTGGTCGGTCACAAGTTCACCATACCCGGCTGGCGGAACGCAGACTCGATCGCCGATGAGGCGGTCTGGCCGAGCCCGCAGATCGATGCATCCCGCATCGCCTGGCCGATTTCACGCAGCAGGATGAGTTCCTCCTCGCGCGAGCGCACGCGCGATCCCGCCGCAAGCCGGGCCAGCAGCTCCTCCTGGCGAACGCTGCCGACCCGACACGGGACGCACTGGCCGCACGATTCGTCCCGGAAGAACTGGGCGATCCTGCGGAGCGTGTCGACGAGGTCGGCTGTTTCGTCAAAGACCATGATGACGCCGGATCCGAGCGTGGCGCCCGCCGCGCGCGTCGCCTCGAAGGTCAGGGGCATGTCCAGTGCGTCCTGGCCGACGAAGACGCCGGCCGCGCCACCGAGCAGGATCGTTCGGATGGCCCGTCCGCCGGGCACGCCTCCGGCCAGCGTGATCAGGTCGCCCAGTGTTGCCCCGAACTCCACTTCGTAAACCCCTGGCTGGGCCACGTGCCCGGACAGGCAGAACAGCTTGGGGCCGGTCGAGCCTTCGGTGCCGATCTGGGCGAACGATTCGCCGCCGTCGGTCACGATCGACAGCACGTTCGCCAGCGTCTCCACGTTGTTGACGACGGTCGGCTTGCCAAAGAGACCGATCTCGACCGGGAACGGGGGCTTATTGCGCGGTTCACCACGTTTGCCCTCGATCGATTCGAAGAGCGCCGTCTCCTCGCCACAGATGTACGCGCCGGCGCCACGTCGGAGCTCGATATCGAAGGCGAACCCGGAGCCCAGGATGTCACCACCCAGCAGTCCGGCCGCTCGGGCGCGGTCGATGGCGTTCGTGACCCGCCACTCCGCCTCCGGGTATTCGCCACGGATATACAGGTAACCGAGCGATGCTCGGGTGGCGAATGCCGCGATGGTCATCGCCTCGACCGTGGCGAACGGGTCGCCCTCGAGGAGGACCCGATCCTTGAATGTGCCAGGTTCCGATTCGTCTGCGTTGCAGACCACGTAATGCGGCTGGGCCGACTGGGCAGCGACGGCGGCCCACTTCCGGCCGGTCGGGAAGGCTGCCCCGCCCCGGCCCATGAGCTTCGATGCGGTCACCTCCTCGAGGACCCGGTCAGGCCCGATTTCGATCGCACGGGCGAGGGCCCGGTAGCCCCCGCTCGCTCGGTAGTCGTCAAGTGATCCTGGATCAACGATGCCGACTCGCCGCAGCAGCCGGAGGTCTCCGCGTTCTGCCTGACGCCCGACGGGTGCCGGCCGCGCCGATCCTTCGCCCGATTCGAGCCGAGCCGCGATCCCCGCGCTGTCGACCGGGGCAGCACTGACCATGACCGGGCGCTCTCCGGCGGTCGTGAAGAGCGCGGCTGGTGCAAGGTCGCACAGCCCAAGGCACGGACTGCGCAGCCACGTCGCACGCCCGTCCCCGATCGGTTCACCGGCCGGTCCGAGGCTTCTTGTGAGGTCACCGCAGAGCGCC
The DNA here is from genome assembly GCA_004525275.1 of Thermomicrobiales bacterium. Taxonomy (GTDB): domain Bacteria; phylum Chloroflexota; class Limnocylindria; order Limnocylindrales; family CSP1-4; genus SPCO01. The sequence continues at coordinate 4,156 of SPCO01000027.1, forward strand.
TCCGCGCCGGCCAGGCGGCAGGCGATGTCGTCACAGACATGAGCGACGACCGGCGGTCGCGGTGTCGTCGCGTAGAGCGCATAGAACGTGGCCACGCCGTACGCCTCGGCCGGGGCGACTGCCAGCCGTTTGCAGATGTAGTTGAGCGCCGGCGTGCTGATCCAGCCGATCCGCGACTGCACGGCGTGGAGCGCCGGCAACAGCTGGGAGCGCCGGGCCCGAAGCGCGTGACCACCGCTCGACGCGTGTCCGTCCGTTCCGCTATCACGTGCGCCGCCGACCCAGCCGGATTCGGGCGCGCCCAGAATGGCGTCGACAGCGGCGCGCTCCACCGGCGAGGCGAGCGGCCCGACGACGTGCAGATCCATCGACCCGAGTGTAAAGCCGTCGGCGGTGGTGACGCGCGGACCGACGCCGGACCAGCCCGACCGGTCCTCGCTAGGCCGAGGCGGCAACCGGCGGAGCCGGTCCCGGATCGCGATCGATCGTCTGTCTCGGGCGCCTGGGCAGACGCCTGGTGAACCACAATCCAAGGACGGCGAACATGGCGACGACGCCAAGTGATCGCCGCAGGCCGTCGAGCTGAGCGGCGCCGTAGTCGGCCGCGATCGCGGTGGCTTGCTCGGGCGTGGCGCCCGCCTCGATCGAGAGCTGCTCGGCCTGCTCGACGGTCACGACTTCGAGCCCGTTCTCGGTGGCACCGGCCATGATCTGATCCTGAACGTCTGGCGGGATCGCCGGGTTGTCGCCGATCCGCTCCACGAAGCCCGTGGTCAACCCGGTCAGCAGCACCGCGCCGATGAGCGCCGTCCCGAGCGACGCTCCAAGGTTCTGAGCGGTCCCCTGGATCCCACCGGCCTCGTTCGTCCTGGCCGGCTCGACCGACGACATGATCACGTTGGCGAGCTGGGATGCCAGGAGCCCGGCCCCGACGCCGAAGACCGCCAGCCCCACCGCGAAACCAGCGCCGTTGAGTACGACGTCGATCGTCGAGAGCACGATCACGACCCCAAGCGCCAGTGCGACCAGGCCAAGCTGGGCGACGCGCTGGGGCGATCGGCTGGCCGCCAGCCGCGGACCGGTCAGCGCGGCGATGAGCATCATCGCCGACATCGGTATCAACTTGACTCCGGTTTCGAACGCATCCAAACCGAGTACGACCTGGAGGTAGACCGGCAGGACGAAGAACGTCCCGTAGATGACGAGTTGCTGGACCAGGATGGTCGACGCACCGGCCTGGAGGGTCTCGATCTTGAGCAGGGTGATGTCCAGCAGGGCATCGAGGCCGAGGCGGGTCCGGCGCTCTTCCCAGGATCCGAACAGGGCGAGGATGGCGAGCCCGCCAAGGATGAGGAACGGGACGACGGAGAACCCGAGCGGCGTGATGGGTTGGCCGCCGATCATCGGCGCGTTGCGCGGATCGATCCAGCCCCACGTGCTGCTCTGGAGGATGCCGAAGACGATCAGGCCAAGGCCGCTGGCGGAGAGGCCCGCGCCGACGTAATCGAGTCGCGGGATCCGGGCCGGCCTCGGACTCGGTTGCATCCGTCCACGGAGCAGCAGGATCGCGACGACGACGATGACCTCGCCGACGAATACGAGGCGCCACGAATATGCCGTCGTCACCCAGCCGCCGATGAGCGGTCCCGCGGCCACTGCAGCCGCCGCGACGCCACCGACGATCCCATATGCGAACGCCCGGTCCTTGCCCTCGTAGTTCGAGGCGATGAGCGCGGCGATGGCCGGCACGACGAGGACCGCGCCGAGGCCTTCGACCAGCGACCAGCCGACGAGGAGCACACCCAGTGTCGGGCTCAGGGCGGTGGTCAGTGAACCAGCGCCGTATACCGCAAGGCCGATCGCAAATGCCCGCTCGCGACCCCAGATATCACCGAGCTTGGCGCCCACGAGCATGAACGCGGCCATCACCAGGGTGTACATGGTGATGGCCAGCTGGACACCCTCGACCGTGGTGTCCAGGTCTTCGACGATCTGTGAGATCGACACGTTCATGACGCTGCTGTCCAGGACCATGACGAACTGGGCCGACGCCAGGATCATGATCGGGACCCACTTGGAGCTCATGGCGCCAAGATTAGCGCCTGTGTGGAGGGCTCACGAGTCCGCCCGTAGGCCGCCCAAATTGATGCCCGACGAGCGCCTAGCGCTGTTCGAACTGGACCATCAAAGAACCGTCGCCGTCGCGCAGTTCGAGCTTCTGATCGCGTGCGGCGAAGGTCGTCGCCGACTGGAGAGCCGTGAGGTAGGCCGCTTCCTGGGTATCGAGCGCTTCGTCGCCACAGAGCATTCTCGTCGTGGCTAGTGGGCCGATCGTGATCGACGTGCCATCGACCACCGCCGCGCCGTTGTAGGTATTGCAGGTGGCATCGCCGCTGACGGTGCCTGCCGCGTCGAACAGTGCGGTCGGGTCCGAATCGGCGACGACGCTGACGACTCCGCCTTTTCCGTTGTTGATGCCGATCGCGTGCCAGGTCGCGCCCGCCAGGGACACTGGCTCCATCGCGCCATACACGAGGATGGCGTTGCCGCTGGAGTCGTACACGGTGAGCGTGTCGCCGGTCGCGGTGTAGGTGCTGACATTGCCGAGATTCGCCGTGTACGCCGTTTCCACGATGGATTGGGGTGGCTGACAGCCGATCAAGGTGGTCTGCGCAGGCCCGATCTTGAGTGCGTTCCCATCGACCGTATAGGCCGCCGAATATCGATTGCAGCCGGTCGAGCCGCTCACCGTGCCGTCCTTGAATGTCGCATCGGCGGTCACTCCGGCCGGGATGTCCGTCATGGATCCGTCGACCCTCTGCGACTTGAGCAACCAGTCGCCATCGAGCGTACCGCCCGTGCCACCGCCACTGGTGCAGGCGGCCAGGACGACCATAAGCGAGATGCCGGCGAGGCCAAGGGACAAACGCATCGAGATCAGATCCTCCTTCGCGTGAGCTGGTGAGGCTACGAACGGCCGAGACCGACGTGGAGGATACCCCGGGTCCGCCGATGCTACTGTTCGCTCCCGAACCGGGACCTGAACAGGAGGAGGCTGGAGCGATGACGCAGAACGTAGTCGACAAGGACGCGGGTCAACCCGTTCGTCGGAGCCGGCGTGTGCTGGCTGGCGTGGCCCTGGTCCTGGCCTGCCTTTCCATCCTGATCTCGACAGTCGCGTTCTGGACGCATCAGGTCGCACTCAACACGGATCGGTTCACTGACCTGGTCACCGACGTCCTGGACGACCCAGCGGTCATCGCGCCGCTGGCCGACCGGGTCAGCAGCCAGGTCGTCACGGCGCTCGACGTCGAGGGTCGGATCGCCGCCAGACTCCCGGAGGGCGCCCAACTGCTCGCGGCGCCGATCACGCTGGCGATCCGCGACGGCATCGATAACCGACTGCAAGTGGCCCTCGCTCGACCGGTCGTCCAGGACGGTCTGGCCGCGATCGTCTCGTTCACCCACGCACGGATCATGAACCTCCTGCGTGACAAGCCCGAGGCCGCCACGGTCGTGGATGGCTACATCGTGGTGTCGGCGTTCCCCGTGGTCGAGGCCGCGCTCGAAGAACTTCAGGCGATCGGTCTGCTTCCGGCCGACGTCCAGATCCCCGATCTCTCCGCGCCGGAAGCGCCCGAGATGCTCGCCCAGCGACTCGAGACCGCCTTTGGGATCACGCTCCCCGAGGGCTTCGGGACGATCCAGCTCATGAAAGCCGAGAGGTTGCTCGCGGCGCGAGCGGCGGTGCAGGCATTTGACATCGTCGTCGTGGTGCTGCTCATCCTGACGGCCATCCTCATTGCCCTGGCGCTGTGGCTGGCGTCCGATCGCCTGCGGATGGTGATCTACCTCGGGCTCGGGAGCATCATCGCGTTCGTGCTAGCCCGATTGGCGATCGGGGCCATCGAGGACTTCCTGCTCGACGGGATCGCAGATGGCGACCTGGCCGAAGCGATCCGGGCCGTGTTCGATGTAACAGTCGCGGATCTGCGCGGCCTCACGACCGTCATCCTCTTCGCGACGGCGGTCCTGGTGGTGCTCGCCTTGTTTACGATCTTGCGAGCCCGCGGCGGCGGACGTCTCGAAGACCTCTCGATCGAGCGGATCGGTCTCGTGGCGATCGGGTTCGTCGTCATCTGGCTGGCGGTCGGCCCGGATGTCGCGCTGCTCGCCGTCGCCCTGATCATCGGACTTCAACTCATCATGCGTGCGCGCACGCCCAAGTCGGAGGTCGCGCCGCCGGTCACCGAAGGCTAGCCGCTCGACCTCATCGTCGAATTCGCGCTGCCTCAGAACGTCGGGTTCTAGCCTCGGGTTGCGACCGGCGTCTGGCGCTCCAGCTTCTCGATCCGGATCGCGGTTGCCTTGAATTCAGCCGTGCCGGATTTCGGATCCGTGGCATCGATGGTCAGGAGGTTGACCGCGACCTCGTCCTGGAAATGCATCGTCATGAATGTCAGTCCGGGGCGCAACGACGGGTCGATCCTGACCGGGACCTCGACCTGGCCGCGACGCGACACGACCCGCACCAGTTCGCCGTCGGCGAGGTCATAAGTGGCGGCGTCCTCCGGACTGGTGTCAAGGCTCTCGCCACGCCTGAGCGGTGAGGTATAGCCCGCGGTCTGCACGCCCGTGTTGTACGAGTCGAGGCGACGGCCCGTCGTCAGGCGGATCGGAAAATCGGCATCGAGCTTGTCGACCGGCGGGTCGTGGTCGACCGGCACGAACGGGACGCGGTTGCCGGGCATCGGGTCCTCCCACAGCCGCGAGTGGAGGAACAGTTCGCCTGGGTGGTTCTCGTCCCAGCACGGCCACTGGATCCCACCGAGCTCCTCGAGGCGGGCGTAGCTCATCCCGGCGTGCGCGGGCGAGAGCCTGCGGACTTCATCCCAGACCTGCTCCGGGTCCGGTTCCCCCCAATCGGCTCCCATTCGGTTCGCGATGTCGAAGACGATGTCCAGATCATCGCGGGCACCCGGTGGCGGCTCGACCGCCTTGCGGACGCGCTGGACGCGCCGCTCCGAATTAGTGACGGTGCCTTCTGATTCGGCCCACGCCGCGGTGGCCGGCAAGACGACGTCCGCCAGCTCTGCCGTCTTGGTCAGGAACAGATCCTGGACGACCAGGAAGTCGAGGCCCTGCAGGAGGTGGATGGCTCGTTTCTGGTCGGCCTCGGATTGGACCGGGTTCTCGCCGATGCAATAGACCGCGGTCAGATCAGCGCGCTCCATGGCATCGAACATCCCGGACAGGTGCCAGCCTCGGGTGGGCGGAACGGCAACGCCCCACTCGAGATCGAATGGCGCCCGGAGTTCGTCGTTCTCGACGTGTTGAAAGCCCGGCAGACGATCGGGCAGGGCGCCCATGTCGCCGCCGCCCTGGACGTTGTTCTGGCCACGCAGCGGATTGACCCCGCTGCCGTAGCGACCGACGTGACCGGTCAACAGGACGAGCGAGATCAGGGCCAGCACGTTGTCGACCGCGTTGTGATGCTCGGTGATGCCGAGCGTCCAGCACATCATGGCCCGGGGAGCCGTGGCAAAGGCGTGGGCGAGCTCGCGGATGGCCCCCGCCGGGACGCCCGTCTCGCGCTCGGCGTAGTCGAGCGTGTACGGCTCGACCTTCGCCCGGTAGGCATCGAAGTCCATCGTGGCTCGGGCGATGAACTCGCGGTTCTCCAGCCCGGCGGCGATGATCTCGCGGCCGACCGCATTGGCCAGCGCGATGTCGCTGCCGACATCCAGGCCGAGCCAGACATCGGCCCATTCTGCAGACGAGGTGCGACGTGGATCGACGGCGAACAGCCGGGCTCCCTTGCGGATGCCCTTGAGCACGTGATGGAAGAAGATCGGGTGCGTCTCACGGGCGTTGCTGCCCCACAGGACGATCAGGTCCGTATCTTCGACTTCGCGATATGAAGATGTGCCGCCCCCGGCACCGAACACTGTCGCCAGACCGGCGACGCTAGGGGCGTGTCACGTCCGGTTGCAGCTGTCGATGTTGTTGCTGCCCAGGACCGTTCGGCTGAACTTCTGGGCCGCGAAGTTGACCTCGTTGGTCGCCTTGCTGCAGCTGAAGGTGCCGAATGTCGTTGGGCCATGGGCCGCCTTGGCGGCCGTGAACCCAGCGACGGTCCGATCGAGCGCCTCGTCCCAGCTTGCGGGTCGAAGCTCGCCGCCCTTCGTATCGCGCACGAGTGGCTGGGTCAGTCTCACGTAGGGCTTCGCCACGGTTGGCCTCCTGCGGTTCGACGACATGGCGAGTGTAGCGCGGCCCGGGAAGCCAGGCGGTCGTCGCCTCAGGATCCGGCGGTGGCGTAGACCCACCAGGCGCCGGCAACCACGAGGACGCTGACGAGGAGCATCAACAGCGCGCCCCGGAACGACGGCGGGGTGTAGGAACCGGGGGACGTCGGACCGTTCTTTGCCATCGCACAGGTATGCGCCACGGACATCGGCGAGTCAAGTCCGAAGCTGACTCTGCCGGGCGGCCGGCCCCGGACGGCGCGGGGCTAGTCGCGGTCGCGATCGGGCGGCGACCTCGCCCCCCTGCGGCCCCGGTC
>SPCO01000239.1 GCA_004525275.1 Thermomicrobiales bacterium
GACCGCTAAGACAGTCGCAGGGCCTCGGAGGCGCATCTTGCGGGCGATGCGCCGCCGGTTTCGCGACGATCTGAGCGTGGCGATGCGCCCTGGGCCTGGCAAGTCCATGGCTGGACGGCGCCAAACTTGCGGTAACGATCCGTCCATGGCAGTTCTGCCAGGTCCGCGCTGCCAGGTCCGCCGTGCCGGGTCCGCGCCAGCCAGGTCCGCCGTGCCAAACAGGCTGCGCCGCCAGGTCCGCGCGACTCGCAGCGGATCAGACGTCGGAGTCCGGGAAACTCGCCTTTCGCCGGTCGATCCAGTCGACGATCGCCTCGTCGATGCGCTCGTCAAGCGGCGGCCGCTGATACTCGGCAAGCGTCCGCTTCCAGCGGGCATTGGCGCGCACAGCGGCATCCTGGCCGCCCTCCGCCTCCCACTGCTCGAAGCTATCGTTGTTTGACATTTCGGAGCGCCAGAAGGCGTTCTCGAAGTTGGCCAGGGTGTGCGGGGAGCCCAGCATGTGCTGCCCGGGGCCGCTGTCGATCATCGCCTGGAGGGCCAGGCCGTTCTCGCTCAGATCGACGCCGTTCATGAACGCGCCGGCCATCGAGGCCTGATCCGCGTCGAGGATGAATTTCTCGTAGCCGATGGCCAGGCCACCCTCCAGCCAGCCCGCGGTGTGGAGGTTGAAATTGACCCCGGCCTGCATCGTGGCCATGAAGCTGATCGCACTCTCGTAGGCCGCTTGATAGTCGGGCACCTTGGATGCCGTGAAGTTGCCCCCGCTCCGGAATGGCACGCCAAGTCTGCGGGCCAGCGCGGCCATGACGAACAGGACGAGTTGCGGCTCTGGTGTCCCGAACGTCGGTGCACCAGACTGCATCGACATCGACGAGGCGAACGAACCGAAGATGACCGGTGCGCCGGGCCGTACGATCTGACAGAAAGCCATCCCGGCCAGCGCCTCGGCGAGGGTCTGGGTCGCAGCAGCGGCGATGGTCACGGGTGCCATCGCGCCACCGAGGATGAATGGCGTGACGAGCACGATCTGGTTGTTCTCGGCGTAGACCTTGGCCGAGCCGAGCATGTTGTAGTCCCAGGACATCGGCGAGTTCGCATTGGCCAGACCCATGATCACGTGGTCGTGTTCGAGCGCGTCCTCGCCAAACAGGATCTTGACCATGTCGATCGAGTCCTGGGCTCGGCTCGGGTGCGTGACGGAGCCCATGAACGCCTTGTCCGTGTACCGGATATGGCTGTAGACCATGTCGAAATGCCGTTTGTTGACGGGCAGGTCGACCGGCTCGCACAGCGTCCCACCACCGTGATGGAGGGTGTGGTTCATATAGGTCAGCTTCACGAAGTTCCGGAAGTCCTCGATCGTCGCATAGCGGCGCCCGTCGTCGAGGTTGTGGATGAACGGCGAGCCGTAGGCCGGCACGAGCACGACATGGGGATCGCCGATGATGACGTCGCGGGCCGGGTTACGGGCGCGCTGAGTGAAGACGCGAGGCGCCGATCCTGTGATGATCCGGCGGCACATCCCCCGCTCGAACCGCACGCGCGTCCCGGTCACATCGGCGCCGGCCCCGCGGAAGATCTCGATGGCCTCGGGGAAGTTGCCGATCTCGATCCCGACCTCTTCGAGGAGCGTGTCGGCGTTATGCTCGATGATCTCCAGCCCCTCGGCTGAGATGACCTCGACCGGTGCGAGTTTGCGGGTCAGGTACGGGAGCGTTTCCATCGATCGGGCGAGGCGTTCCGATTGGCGAGCCGCCCGCCCGCGTCGCACCGTTGGGTGTTCGACATCCTGTGCGGTCATCGTGATCCCCTCGTCCTGACCCTCATCTTACGGCGCCCGAGAACATCACAATCGACGGGCAAGCTCCCGTGCCTCGTAGAACGCAAGACTGGCCCGACGCGGCGCGACGCAGTCCCCGATCTGGTGGAAGGGGACCTGCCCGGCGGTCAATCCGTCGGCCAGGCTCGTCTCGGCGACCGCGGTCTCGGCGATGATCAATGTGTCGGCATCGATGGTCGTGACGGCGCCGGTGCTCAACGACCGAACCGTTGCAACGCCCTC
>SPCO01000038.1 GCA_004525275.1 Thermomicrobiales bacterium
AGGTCCATCGCCGCGTTGACACAGATGCGATTCAGCCAGGACTTCACGTTGCCGCCGCGGAACGAGCCCAGGTTGCGGAACGCCGAGAAGAAGGCCTCCTGGACACAATCGGACGCCTGGTCGCGATCGGGGACCATTCGCACGACGAGCGCAAAGAGCTGGTCTTGATAGAGCACGACCAGGTCGTTGAACGCGCCGAGGTCGCCATCGCGGGCACGCTCGAGCAGGATGAGGTCGCGGCGCTGGACGGGGTCTTCGGAGACCGTGGTCGAGCGAAGGTCCTCCACGATCGGGGGGTCCCTCCGAACAGCGATTCTGAGGCTGGGCGAGTCTAACATCGGTCTCGGCCAAGACGCCGACCCGTCGAGAGCGGTTCCCGGCTCTGACTACGGAAGGGTCGGGATCCCTCCAGGAATCAGGGAACTGATGTCCTTGGGCAACAGGGGTCCGAGGACCGTCAGAACGAGCGGGACCGTCGTGTCGATCAGGACCTGTCCGATCGTGGATTCGTCCAGCGCCTGGCTCAGGGTCTTGAGAAACCCGAGACCCGGATCCTTGCCGAGTGATCCGGCGGTCCCGAAATACGTATCCAGGATGACGATCGCCACCGAGATGATCAGGATCGCCTCGATCGCCCCGAACGCGGCACCGAGCCCCTTGTTCACCGACCTCGAAACGCCATCGACCGCGATCTTGCCTAGGATCGGGCCGCTGACGATGTTGAGTGCCACAACGAGCACGCCGAACGCGACCGCGTAGCCGACCATGTCTGCATACGCCGGGGGCAAATCCGGAAAGATCCCGGCGAGGAGCGCGCCGACCGGCTGGCGGAGATACGCACCAGCGACGAACGACACAGCGAGGAACACGAGCCCGAACACGCGGCGCACGAACCCGCTGCTCCAGCCGCCTCGCACGTAGCCGGCGATGAAACCGGCCAGCAACAGGTCTGCCATGGCGTGCACCATACGTCGCGGAGGCTCATCCGGCGCGGCCGATGCGCACGGACGGTACGATGGCGGCCGCACCCGGCCGGAGTGGCGGAACAGGCAGACGCGACGGTCTCAAACACCGTTGAGGGCAACCTCGTACGAGTTCAAGTCTCGTCTCCGGCACCATATTGGCCCGCACCCTGAACAATCAGAAAGGCCCGCCGAGGCGGGCCTTTCTGCATGGGCGCTAGCGTCGTTGGTGCCGGCGCTTACATGCGGTTTGTCGCCGCACCTCTGCCTAGAGTCCGGCGCACTCACCGATGGCGTTACCTCCGACGACGTTCGCGAGCCCACCGTCGAGCGCGTTGATCTGCGCGGCAGGGACATTGTGGTGACAGATCAGGTTGCCGCCGATCGTCTGCGGCCCGAACACGCTGCCCATGATCTCTGATGAGTCGGACCCGGGCAGTACCGAGGTGTCCGTTGCCGTGTTGTGGGAGACGATCACGTTTCCGCCGACCGTGTTGCGGATGACGCCGAACCACCAGCCGGACCAGCCCTTGATGACCAGGTTCCCACCGATGACGTTGTCTTTGATCGGGAAGTTACGTCCGGAGTCACCGCCGCCATTCGAGATGAAGTTGCCATGAACCGTGACATTGCCCAGATAGACGGTCAGTGGATGGTTGGCTACGATGTTCCCGCCCACCGTATCGGGTCCCACCGTGCCCTCGGCCGCGTTGTAGCCCATGCCCAGGACCGCACCCCTGCGGACCTTGACGTTGCCGGTGACATGCATCTGGGCCCCTCGGAACCCTTCGGCAGCGTGGTCGTTCAGGACGGCCCCCCTGGCGACGATCAGGTTGCCCTTGATCCACACGTTGGCACCGGCGGCAACGGTGCAGTTGCCGGTGACGGTGAAGTTGCCATAAGTGCCCCCTGGGATGTCTCCGCCCGAGCAGGTTCCTGCACGCGGATTGCCTGCGAGCGCCGAGCCAGGCAACGCCATCGCTAGCAGAGCGAACGTGGCGAGTAGAAAGGTCAGCCTACGCATCAAACCACCTCCTGTTGCGGGTCGAACGACACCGGCCCACACTTCGGGCTGGAGGGCAGAGGTCCTGCCTCGTCCACGCCCTGGATATCGCAACGAGAAGAAGGGCCTGGCGTCGCAGAGGTCGACATCAACTGGCTGGCCCCTGGAAGCATTGGCGCGACTCGACCCGTCGAGATCGGCACCGTACCACTGGACACAAAACCAGAACTAGCCGCACGGGGTGCCCGGAGCCACCCATCGGTGCACGGGTGCACCACATTTCCTCCCCATCGCCGCTCCGTATCTCTCATCTGGCACCGCGATGCTCCAGCGATTGCCGACCCGCAATACGCGATCGGGCAAGAAGCAGCGGACGACCACGGACGGCAACCCACGGTAGACTCCGGCCTGCGCTGCGCCGCCAGCACGACCGACAGAGGAGCCTCATGTTCAACCGTTTCTTTGGATCGAAGTCGGGATCTGCCGCTCCGGCCACGCCGCCGCCGACGGCAGCCCAGACGCAGGCCGGCGACACCGCCACCGTCCGCCGCATCGTCGCCACACTCGAAGCGATGCCGCCCGAACGGGCTCGACTCATCGCATCGGCCGCGTACACGCTCGCTCGGGCAGCCAACGCCGATCTCGACATCAGCGACGAGGAAACGGCGGCCATCGAGGCCGAATTGCAGGATCACAAAGCGCTCGACGAGCCGACCGCTGTGCTCGTCACCGAGATGGCCAAGCTCCAGGCGAAGACCGTCGGTGGGACCGAGGACTACGTGGTGACCCGCGAGTTCAAGGCGCTCGCCGACAAGGCCCAGCGGCTCGTCGTCATGCGTGCCTGTTTCGCCGTGACGGCCGCCAACGGGACGATCTCAGCGGAAGAGACGGCCGTACTCAGCCAGATCGCCGGCGAACTCGACATCGAGGATCCAGAACTCAACGTGATCAGGGCTGACTTCCACGAGAGGTTCTCGGCCGTCCAGGAGATCCGCCGGGTGACCGGGCCCGCTTGAACACCGGCCAGGGTCAGGCGCTCGCGAGCCGCAGATCGACCAGCCCGTCACCAACACGGCGGCGAACCTCAACCAGAAGTTCGGCGTCATAGGCGACACCGCGGCGGAGTTCCATCTCGCCGCCGCCGGGTCCCGGAACATGGATGACGACCCGGGTACTCCCCGGGCGATCGCGAAGGACCGATCGGAACGTCTCCATCGCCCCGACGACCCGGTCCGGCCCCACGCTCCCGGTGAATCGTACGTGGAGGACGGTGCCAGGCCCGGCGTCCACGGGCGCATCCGAAGTCGTGCCGGCGAGGATCGCAGCTCTGGCCTCGTCGGGGACTGACGGTTCGTCATCGGCTTCACCACTGGCCATGACTGCGGCTGACGCTGGGTATGTCGAAACGGGTTCGGCCGGAGCGATCGTCGGCAGGGCGGTGGTGACGGTGCCGCCTCGCTTCGGGGACACGAACATGATCGGCGCCTCACCGGGCCCACCGGCTGTCGGACCCGGACCAACGGCCACCAAAGGCCGGCCGTCGGCCCCGGGTCGGGCCCCGTTGCCAGGCCCTCGCCGCCCGGCTCCGCGATCGGTGGCGGCAACCTGACGGGCGAACGCCTCTTCACCCGCCGCGGACGCGTCATCCCACTCGACTGCCAGATCGGCGAGCAGCGAGACCTCCTCACTCTTGTGATCGACGCGCCCGGCCACGAGCAGGATCTCGCCGTCCCGCCACGTGCCCGCCGTCTGTTCGTACATGCGTGGGAAGACAACGACTTCGATCGACCCCTGGAGGTCCTCCATCGTGACGATCGCCATCGAGGCCTTGGCCTTGGTGATGACGTTCCGGACACCGGTGACGATGCCGCCGACGACGACCCGCTGACCATCGAGCGACTCGTCGCGCAGGTCTCCGGAATAGGCGGTGACAAAGCGGCCGACGCGCTCGGCGACTTCGCCCATCGGGTGCTCTGAGAGGTACAACCCGAGCAGTTCTTTCTCCCAGCGAAGGCGCTCGCGGACGGGAACCTCAGTCGCCTGCGGAAGTGGACGCTCGAAGGCGGCCGCGTCTGCCGCCCCCAGGTCGAACAACGAGGTCTGCCCCGTGATCCGGTCGCGTTGGGTGGCCTGGGCCGCGGCGATCGCATCGTCGAGACCGAGCAGGATCTGCGACGGATGCCCGAAGGCGCTGAGTGCCCCGACCTTGGCCAGCGCCTCCAGAACCTTGCGATTCGCCAGCCGAAGATCGATCCGCGTGCAGAAATCAGTGAGAGAGCGGAACGGGCCGCCCTCATCGCGGGCCGCGATGATCGATTCGATGGCGCCCTGCCCGACATTCTTGACGGCGAGGAGTCCGAACCGGATCGCGTCGCCCTCGACCGTGAATTCGAGATGGCTCTGATGCACGTCGGGCGGCAGGACCTCGATCGCCATCCGGCGACACTCGGCCACCGCGGCGGCGACCTTCTCCTCATTCGAGCGAAACGCGGTGAGCACCGCGGTCATGTACTCGACCGTGTGGTTGGCTTTCATGTAGGCCGTCTGATAGGCGATCAGCCCATAGCAGGTGGCATGAGCCTTGTTGAAGCCATAGCGCTCGAACGGCTCGAAAGCCTTGAAGACGGCATCGATGACCTGGGGCTCGACCCCTCGTTCGGCCGCCTGAGTGACGAACTTCTCCTTTTGAGCCCGCAGCACCGCCGACTTCTTCTTGCGGATGGCGTACCCGAGCGTGTCCGCCTCGGGGCCGGTGAACCCGCCGAGTGCGATCGCGGCAGACATGATGTCCTCCTGGTAGACGAAGATCCCGTAGGTCTTCTCCAGGTACGGCTCGAGGAGCGGGTGCAGGTAGGTCACCGGCTCGGTGCCGTGCTTGCGCCGGATGTACGCGGGGATGTTGTCCATCGGGCCGGGTCGATAGAGGGCGACCATCGCCGCCAGGTCGTAGACCGAGGTCGGGCGCAGATCCCGAACATACCGGCGCATCCCCGCCGACTCGAGCTGGAAGACGCCGGTCGTCTCACCCGACGCGAGAAGCTCGAAGGTCTTCGCGTCGTCGAGCGGGATGTCGTCGAGGTCGATCTCGACGCCGCGGTCGGCCCGGACAAGATCAACGGCCTGACGCAGGATCGTGAGGTTCGAGAGCCCGAGGAAGTCGAACTTGAGCAACCCGAGCGCCTCGATGGCGTGCATTTCGTACTGGCTCATCAACCCATCCGAGTTGGTCGCCTTCTGGAGCGGCATCAATTCGGTCAACGGTTCGCGGCTGATGACCACACCCGCCGCATGCGTGGATGCGTTGCGGGCGACCCCCTCGAGGTGCCGTGCGAAGTCGGTGATTCGTTTGACGGCGGGGTCGCCCTCGACCAACCCACGCAGCTCCGTTGACGTCTCGATCGCCTCGTCGAGCCTGATCCCGAGCTGATTCGGGACCGCCTTGGCGATCCGGTCGACCTCGCCGTAGGAGTGACCCAGGACGCGACCGACGTCGCGGATCGCGGCCCGCGCGAGCATCGTGCCAAAGGTGATGATCTGGGCGACGTGATCCTGGCCGTATTTGCGCCCGACGTAGGCGATGACCTCCTCACGTCGACCGTCTTCGAAATCGACGTCGATGTCGGGCATCGTCACCCGGTCCGGGTTGAGGAAGCGCTCGAACGGGAGCTGATAGAGGATCGGATCGACGGGGGTGATGCCGAGGGTGTAGGTCACGATCGAACCCGGCGCCGAGCCGCGGCACGTCGTCTGGATCCCTTGCTCACGGGCGAACGCGATGAAGTCGGCAACGATGAGGAAGTAGCCGGCGTAGCCCATCGAAAGGATGACCCCGAGCTCATAGTCGAGCCGAGTCTGGAGCTCCGGGGTGACGGTCCCGTAGCGACGCTCCAGGCCACGCTGACACTCGGCTCGGAGCCAGGTCTCCGTCGTGAACCCGTCCGGGACCGGGAAATGCGGGATACGAAGCTGTCCGAGCGGGAGGGTCAGATCCGTCATCTCGGCTATTCGCCGAGTGTTCGCGATCGCCTCCGGATGATCCGGGAAAAGCGCCGCCATCTGGGCAGCGGACTTCACGTAGAACTCGTGGGTATCGAAGCGCATCCGGTTCGGGGTGTCGAGGTTGTTGCCAGTCCCAACGCAGAGGAGCACGTCGTGGGCCTCGGACTGGTCCTCACGGACGTAGTGCAGGTCGTTGGTCACGATCAGGGGCAGACCGGCTTCGGGTGCGAGTCGCAGCAACTGCTCGTTGAGCCGCCGCTGGTCGGGCAGCCCGTGGTCCTGGAGTTCCAGGTAGAACCGGTCCTTGCCGAAGATGTCGCCGTACTCCCCTGCCAGGTTGCGGGCCAGCTCCCAGTCCTCGACCTCCAGGGCCCTCGGGATCTCGCCGGAGAGGCATGAGGACAGCCCGATCAGTCCCTCACTGTGCCGGGCGAGATGCTCCCGATCGATCCGCGGCTTGTAGTAGTAGCCGTCGATGTGGGCATCGGTGACGAGGCGGCACAGGTTCTGGTAGCCGACGAGGTCCTGGGCCAGGAGGATGAGATGGAAGGGCTGGGCGTCGGCCTTGCCCTCCTTGTCGGCCATCGACCGGCGAGCGACATACGTCTCGACCCCGATGATCGGCTTGATGCCCTTGGTCCTGGCGGCCTGATAGAAGGCGACTGCCCCGTACAAGGCGCCGTGGTCCGTGATGGCCATCGAATCCATACCCTGGTGGGCCGCCGCATCCACCAGTTCCGTGATCCGGCCGAGGCCGTCCAGGAGGCTGAATTCGGAGTGGACGTGAAGATGGGTGAAGTCGTTCGGGGCGATCGTCATCGGGAGGTCAATGGTAGCGGCGTGGGCCGCGCGCCGCGGTCAACCGGTGCCGACCGGGCGAGGTTCAGCGTTCGTCGATGATTGGACGCTCTGGGGCGTTCCGTTCGGCCCAAAGGGCAGCCTGTGTCCGATCCAGGACCCCGATCTTCTGGAAGAGGCTTGTGAGGTGGGTCTTGACCGTCTTGACCGTGATGCCCAGGCGAACCGCGATCTCCTTGTTGGCCAGCCCGAGACGGAGGAGCTCCAGGATCTCCCGCTCGCGATCGGTCAGCGACGGTTCGGAACGTTGCTCACGGCGCGCGGACAGGATGCTTCGGGCGACCCGTGGATTGAGCGGTGATCCACCGGCCGCGGCCGACTCGATGCCCGCTCGCAGCGTTGCCGGATCCGAGTCCTTGAGCAGGTATCCGACCGCACCCGCGTCCAGTGCCTCCACGACGGTTGGTCGGTCGTCGAATGACGTCAGGACGACGACCTGGACGTCCGGCCATGAGGCGACGATCCGTCGGGTGGCCTCGAGGCCGCCCATCACCGGCATCGAGACGTCCATGAGCACGACATCCGGGTGGTGGAGCGACGTCAAACGAACCGCTTCGGCGCCATCCGCGGCCGTCCCGACCACTGACACGTTCGGCCACCCATCGAGAAGGCGCTCGAGGCCCGCCCGGACGACTTGGTGATCGTCCGCGACCACGACCCGGATGATCCCGGGCGATCCAACGGGTCCCATCAGGTCGTTCTGTCAAGTTGCAGGACCAGAACGGTCCCGTGCGGATCAGCGCGCCTGATCTCGAGGGTGGCGACGGCCTCCCGCGCGAGGTCTTGCAGGACGGTGAGACCCAGGTGGCCATCCGCTGGCCCGTCGGGCAACGTCGACGGGTCGAAGCCGACGCCGTCATCCTCGATGGCCATGCGGCAGCCGCCATCGGCCACGTGGATCCGGATCACGACATGCTCCGCCCTGCTGTGCTTGACCACATTTCGCAGTGCCTCCTGCGCGACGCGGTAGACGACCGCCTGTCGTGCATCGGACAGGCTACCGTCATCCTCGATCTCGGTGGCTACCTCGATGCCCCGTGCCGACACCTTCGCCCCGAGGTCGGTCACGGCGTTAGCCAGCCCGGCCGAACGCAGATTGGGTGGATACAACTCGACGAGGAGGGAGCGCGCCTCTCGCATCGCCCCTCGGACGCCTTCCGCCCCCCGTTCGATCGCGGCCGCCGCCTTCGGATCCTTCGTCCGGTCGGCAGACCCGGCCAGATCCAGGGCGACCCCGGCCAGAGATTGCACGAGGCCGTCGTGCAGTTCACCCGCGATCCTTCGTCGTTCTTCCTGTGAGCTGTCCGCGGCTCGCAGGAGGAGGCGCTCCCGGGCCTCGTGTCCGGCGCGAAGATCACGCGTCAGTCGCCAGGCAAGCGGCCACTGGACGATCGCCAGGAGCGCCAGACCAACCAGCACGAGGGGCAGGATCTGTTCGGCGATGAGCCGGCCGGACGTCAGGATCGAATCGAGTCGCAGGTACGATTCGACGAGGAGCGGGGAACCGTCGAGCGCGCGAATGGGGACGTATACCTCGATGAGGCGCTCGTCGGTAGTTTCGAGTCGGTTCTCCGCAGCGGCCAGGTCGCTGATCTCCGGCTCGCTGGGCAGGCCGGTCTCGAAGGCCAGGACTTGCTCGTCGGAGAGCGGGAAGACGGTCCCGATCAGAAGGGGCTCATCCGAGTAGATGATCCTCCCGTCGGCGGTCCAGATCTTGATCCGGGCAAGCGAGCCGAGGAGGACCTTGTCTCGAACGACCCGGTCCAGGGCGGCGATGGCGCCAGCATCTCCGCGCACGAGGCTCCCGCTCATGGCCGGCTCGATGACGCCTTGGGCGACCAACTCGGCCACCCGTCCTCCGTCGCGGAGGGAAGCAGCTGTGCCAAGACGGTCGACGGCGAGGGCACCCGCCCCTGCGACCAGCGCTAGCGCGGCGACCCCGGTCAGCACGAATTGCGCGACGGCACGGTGGGTCGACGGCGGTCGCACATCGCGGGGCGAACGGTCGATCACAGACGCGATGATTGCCTCCAGGTCAGGATGTGGGTGATCGCCCCATAGTGCGGCATCCCCCTGCGGTGGCGCGGGCATCGCCGCCATGTGATCCGCAGTGTGCGCCTGGCTTCAATGGACGACGACCGTGCCGACCATCGTCGGGTGGATCTCGCAGTGGTAGGTAAAGTTCCCGGGCGAATCGAAGGCGAGCGAGAATGTGGCACCCGGATCCAGCTGTCTCGAGTCGAATCCACCACCGTCCGCGGTGATGGTGTGCGGCGCCGGATCATCGTCCACCCAGGTCACCCTGGCGCCGACCGGAACCTCGAGGATCGACGGGACCATGGCGAATTGGACGATCCGGACCTCGGCCGCTTGTTCGCTCCCCGTGGCCCGGGCGACCAGTGGAGCACCGGCCCGCACCACGAGCGACGCTCGCGTCCGCTCCCCGGCGCCACCGTCGTGGTCGCACTCGATCTCGTATCTCCCGGGTGCGAGATCAGCCTCGACGCGAACGATCTCGCCCGGATGGATCGGCCGAGTCTCGATCTTCGTCCGGTCGCGACCGGTCCCGCTGTCGCCATCGGAGCCGGAGCCGGAACCGGAGTGATCGAGCCTTGCTTCGAACGTCTGGGCGTGTCGGCCGGCGTTGCGGACCACGATCGTCACCCGCCCGGGCCGAATGACGCCCACCTCGACGCTCGCTGCCTGATCGGTGCAGACCACGTCCAGCCCGTCAGCCCGTGGATCGATGACCGGTGACGTCGTGGCCGGCGCGGTCGTGGTCGGCGCGGTCGGCTCCTCGACGCTGGCGCTGGCACCGAGAGTGCGGTCCGGGCTGGAGGCCGGGGTCGAGACCGGCGGCGTCGCCGCAGCTTGACAGGCTGAGATCAGGAATATGACGACCGTCGCGCCGAGTCGAGATCGAGCGTTGGGCATGCGATGACCGGTGGCTCGCCCCCCCGGCGAGCCACCGGTCGCTCGTCCGATCATCTAGAAC
>SPCO01000225.1 GCA_004525275.1 Thermomicrobiales bacterium
GCGGTCGAGGGCCATGGCTCAGGCGGCCTCTCCCTGCTGTTCGAAGGAGAGTTTGGCGTTCGGCTCGGGCGCGCCCAGGTACGTGGCCAGACCCTCGCCGAGCGGGGTGAGACGACGCGGCATCGCGTCGAGCAAGGGGGCGTTGTCCACCGTCGCCGGCTGGTTGATGAAGTCCACCGCGTCGGGCGTCAACGGCGGTGTCGGCAGGAACTTGAGCGGCCAGGCAGCCATCTTGATGAGCGGCGCAGGCCCAGACACGATCGGCCGTCGATGGTCGTCCTGGGTGATCGCGGCCGTGATGATCTCGCGCATCGTCAACGTGTCCGGTCCCCCGATCTCGAAAGCGCGACCCGTAGCGGCGTCGTCGCGAATGGAGTCGGCCGCCAGGTTGGCCACATCGTCGATGAAGACCGGTGCCAGGTGCTGGCGTCCGAAGTTCGTCATCGGCACGACCGGCAGGGAACGTGCGAACCCGATGAAACGGTTGAGCGAGACGTCATCCGGTCCGTAGATCCACGTCGGTCGGATGATGGTCGCGGGGATCGCCGAGCCTCTGACCGCATCTTCGGCGCGCCACTTCGCACGGAACCAGTGCTTCGGCGCGTCAACTGCCGCACCCGCTCCGGACAGATAGACGAGGCGCTGAACACCCGCTGACCGGGCGGCCGCAACGAGGTTCTCGGTGCCGGCCGCATCCACGTCCATGAACGTCTGTCCGCGACGCGGGTTCTCCATCGGCGAGTTGTTGAAGGCCAGGGCGATGACCAGCCCGTCGGCGCCATCGAGGAGCCCGGCCAGGCTGGCCGGTTCGCGAACGTCCGCGCGCCGAATCTCGATGTCGTCGGGCATCGATCCACGGGCACCCTCGCCGCGCGAGGACAGGACGATGACGCGGTCCCCGCGTCGGCGTAGTTCCCTGGCGATGGCGCCTCCGACGAAGCCGCTGCCACCCGCGACGACCACGGTGCGTGGTTCGATGCCGATCGCGGCCGGTTCGAAGATGCTGTCGATCGCTCGCGCGCGGTACCGGAAGATCCGCTCGAGCTCGCGGCGAACGATCATCCGATGAGCGATCTCTCCGGCCGGACCGAACGGCAGCTCGTAGTCGATCCGATCGTCGATCCGGGTCCCTTCGGCGATCGGCGTCAACGTGTGGCTATGCTCCCAGCGCTTGTACGGCCCACGGACCTGAACGTCGCGGAAGCGTATGGGAGGATCGATCGCCTCGATCCGCGTCCGCCACGGCATGGGGATCCCCATGATCGGCCGAACGGTGTAGTCGATAAGCGCGCCCTCGGTCATTGCCGGGCGCGCCGTGTGCATCTCGAAGGCCATCGACGCGGGGGTGATCCGACCGAGGTTCTCGGGGCGGGAGAAGAACGACCAGGCACGGTCGACGTCGACCGGAACGATCTGGCTGGCGACGAGCGTGTGGGTGGTCATGCGTTCCCTCAAGAGGTGGATCGCTCGCGGCCGTCCCCCCTGGAGACCGCGAGCGATGGGAAGGGGGTTGGGCCCTGCTCAGGGGAGCAGGACTGCGTCGATGACGTGGATGACGCCGTTGGAGACGTCGATGTCGGGAATGAGGATCTGTGCGTTGTTGATGTACGGTGTCGAGCCGTCGAGCGACGGGTAGGTGAACGACTTGGACAGCATTCGAACGCGCGACGCGCCGAGGACGTCATCACTGAAGCGCTCGCCTGGTGCCACGTGGTAGAGGAGGACTCCCTTCAGCGTGGCCAGGTCGATCTGGTCGACTCCGTTCACGCCGAGCACGCCGTACAGGGCCTCGAACGCCGCGTCGGTCGGTGCGAATACGGTGAACTGACGGTTGCCGTTCAGGGTGTCCACGAGACCCGCGCGAGAGACGGCCGCGATGAGCTGGCTGAACTCGCCCGTGTCCGCGTTCACGGCGATCGCCGCTTCGACGATCGTCGGGCCGGGCTGACGGGCCGCGACCGGCGCGGCGGCGATGCCGACAGCGATGAGAGCGGCTGAGGCGATGAGAGCGATCCTGCGCATCGTTTCGTGTCCTTTCTTGGAAGCGACGTCACCATAACGACGCTGTTTGTCTAACGTTTGTGGAGACTATACGAGTCGACAGGGACCACTGTCAAGCGTTAGTCGAATGTTTGCGGCCCCTTCAACGCGCGTGGTAGGGTCGACAAACCATGTACACGATCAAGAACAAGCCGCTTCCCTGAGCGGTGTCGGCGCACCGCTGATTCGCCGGCCGGATACCGGCTGTACGACGACCCGAAGCCGTGCGTCGCGATCGTTGCGGTTCAGGCTCTAGTCGGGTCGGTCGCGATCGCCACGATCCTCCGTCGCGGTTCGAGCGGCGGGCGAGCGCGAATGGTCCGGGCATGCGCTCTTGACGAGATCACGTTTGCGTCCGCGTGCGAGGTTCGGCCTTCTTGCCTGCCCGAGCCTCGCGCCCGCGCGCGCCCGGAAGGAGCGATCCCGCA
>SPCO01000227.1 GCA_004525275.1 Thermomicrobiales bacterium
GCCTGTTTCGGCCGCAGCGACCATCTCACGATGCTCGCGCTCGGCGTATCCCCGGCCCGTATTGTCGTTCATGAAGGGTGCTACCTCTACGGACGAGTCAACCATCCCGCCCGACGCCCTCGACCCTGACGGTCAGCACGCACGCGAGGGTCAGCTGGCCAGCGCCAGGAGGGGATCGCCCGAGTTCATCGCGAGCGATGTTACGAGGAAGATCACGACGCCTTCGACGGGCGCGACGGGAGACTCAAGGACGCCCCCGAACGCGTCGCGCACCTCGCCGACGATCACGCCTCGCTCGATCCGATCGCCGACATTGACGGCCGGGTGCCAGTATCCGGTCGTCGTGGACCGCATCCAGGCCTCGGTGCGCAGGATCTCCGTGGTGTGGCGTGGCGTGCCTGGCGCATCGGCGACGATGCCCGCCGCCCGGAGCAGGCGACGGAACCCGGCGGCGTGGAGGGCGACGTCCTCCGCCGGCCAGCGGCCCTGCCCGCCGACCTCGCTCAGGACGGCCGGGATTCCCAGGGCCGCCGCGGCGGTCGTCGTCGTCCCGGGCGACGGACCGATGAGCAGGTAGTGCAGCCCATACGCCTCGGCGAGCTCAGTGCTCCGCTCATCAACGACGGCGTCCCCCGTGTTCTCGATGCCCGTGAACGACACGAGCGCCTCGTTCATGTCGCCACAATGCATGTCGACGAAGACATCGGAGCCTGCGATGACATGGTCCGTGATCCAGCGGGCCAGCCGCTCGGTGGGGGAGCCATCCGTCCTGCCGGGAAAGACGCGGTTCAGATTCGTGCCGTCCATCGGATTGACGTAGATGGAGCGTGCGGCGAACGCCATCGGGTTGGCGGTGAGGACGGCCACGATCGAACCGTGCACGCTCGCCGGGTCCAGGGTCATCGCGACCTCACGCAGCGCTGCGATCGAGACGTATTCCGCGCCGTGGATCCCGGCCGTGACGCCGACACGAGGTCCCGGCATCGCACCGTGGATGACAGCGACCGGCAGGTGGACCCGCTGGCCATCCCCAAGCTCGACGGGGACGAGTCCAGTGACGCGGCTGCCGGCCTTCGCGACCAGTGGGCCGATTCTGATCGGGAGTCGAGTGTCCATGCGCCAAGCGTACTCTTGGGGCGCCTCGGTGCGTGCAACCGACCGATCCACCGCCCCTCGGCTGACTACGATGCCGACCGACCCCAATGAGTCGCCCGTTCGACCGGTTTGACAGCGCAAGCGACAGCCTACGAACGACAGAACCGGACAACTCGTGGCATCTCAGGGCAAGCCGAAGGGCTGCATTTCGTGCTCAGAAGTGGCGCGCCCGACAGGACTCGAACCTGCGACCTTTGGGTCCGGAACCCAACGCTCTATCCACTGAGCTACAGGCGCGCGAGCGGCAAGGATACCCGGTCCGTGTCGCGTGCCCCGGGAGGTTCCGATGACCCCGGCCGACATGAAGACGGACCCGCCACGCCGGGCTCCGACTGACAGGCACACCGGCGCCTCGGACGCAGCTAGGCCGAGCCTAGTCCACCAGTCCCGCCGCGACGATCACGGCGTCCACGCCGGTACGGCTAAGGACCTTGATCGTGCCACCGTTGCCATTGATGTCGTACGTGTTGGCGATGACTTGGTCCAGGATCAGGGTGCCGCCGTTACCGTTCAGTTTCACCTGGGCACCCGGAACGTAGACGATCCCTTCGACTTCCGTCGTGGAGGATGAGCCGTTGAGCGTCACCGAGGTCGTGAGCGCTCGGTCCTGGAAGATGACGATGTCGTTGTAGTCCGACGAAGGGTCGTCGAGCGCCTTGAGCTTCATGGTGGCCCCGCTCGAGTTGAGGATGATCGGACCACCGGCGGCGTTCGGGAGCTCCGAGTTGTAGATCATCACGCCGCCGCCCCACGTCGCGTCGGCTACGTCCGGCGCGGCGTCCAACTCGTCCTCGATCGTGAGGATCGAACCACCCCCGCCGATGTCGAGGCCGCCGCCGCCGATCCAGTAGATGCCGGGCATCAGGTAGACCGTCCGGCCCTGGGTGACCTCGATGCCACCGGGGTACAGGCCCGGGTGCATGATCCACGGCACGTTTGCCGGCCCGCCGGTGGCCGGGATCTTGCACAGCGCCGGTGCGGCCACGTCGGGCGGCGCCGTCACACTGCCGGGGCAGTTCTTCGGGATCGTGGGTGCCGGCGTGACTGTGCCAGCGTAGACCATGTCCGCAGCGAGGTCCGGCATAGCGGGTGCGTCGAGATACCGGAGTGGGTCGGGTAGGGCGAATGAGTTCTCGGCAGTCGTGCAGGTCATCGAGCCACTACCGGCGTCCTGCAGCTCGCCGACC
>SPCO01000120.1 GCA_004525275.1 Thermomicrobiales bacterium
GATGACGGCGACGAGAGCCACCAGCACGAGGCCGAGCACGATCGGCACAGATCGTCCGTTCACGCGCCGGAGTTTGACAGAGCTGGCCCGGATCGGCTGGCGTCGTCGGCGCCCGGCCGCGTATCGTTCGCGCCCGGCCGCGTATCGTCTCGGGCAGAGGAACGCCCCGTCCGGGCGGGCGGACGGGGCGTAGGTAGATGCAGAGGTGGCGGACCCGACCGGATTCGAACCGGCGATCTCCAGCGTGACAGGCTGGCATGTTGGGCCGCTACACCACGGGTCCAGTTGCGGCGAGGGCGGAGCATAGCACGCCACCATATACTCGGCGTCCATGCCTCGGATCGATCTGCGCAGCGACACCGTCACCCAGCCATCGCCGGCCATGCGCCGAGCGATGGCCGGGGCTGAGCTCGGCGACGACGTGTTTGGCGACGACCCGACGGTCAATGCGCTCGAGGCGCGCGCCGCTGAACTCCTGGGCAAGGAGGCCGGCCTCTTCGTGACCAGCGGCACGATGGGCAATCTCGTCGCCCAGATGGCCCATCTTGGCCGGGGTCAGGAGACGATCGCCGGTCGAGAACACCACCTGGTCATCGACGAAGCGGCCGGCCATGCGGTCATCGTCGGGACGAGCGTCCGGGCCCTCCAGGATCGCCCAGATGGCACGGTCGACCCGTCGGAGATCGAGGCCGCCTTCCGCGATCCGGACGACCCGCACGAGCCGATCACTGGCCTCGTAACCATCGAGAACACCCACGCGCATTCGATGGGCCAGCCGCTCACCCCGGCGTACACGAATGAGGTCGCCGAGATCGCCCATCGTCACGGCGTACCCCTCCACGTGGACGGGGCGCGCTTCTGGGATGCGGTCGTCGCCCAGGGCCTGCGCGCCATCGATCTCGCGGGCCCGGCCGATACCGTGACCTTCTGCCTCTCGAAGGGCCTCGCCTGTCCGGTCGGGTCGGTCGTCGTCGGACGAAAGGACGTCATCTGGCGTGCACGACGAGCCAGGAAGATGGTCGGTGGCGGGATGCGTCAGGCCGGGGTCCTGGCAGCGGCTGGCCTCGTCGCTCTCTCGGATGGTCCGGAGGGCATGATCGATCGCCTTGCCGAGGACCATGCCAACGCCCGCCGCCTCGCCGAGGCCCTCTCGGAGATGAGCGGGATCATCGCGGCCGGCGGGAACGCGCAGCCGACCGACCCCGATCGACCCGGCCCCCTGGACCCGGCGCGCGTTCGCACGAACTTCGTGCTGTTCCGGGTCGAGCGCGATCGAGCGAGCTTTCTTGCGGCGCTCCGAGCGCGGGACGTCCAGATGGTGGAGTATCCGCACGGACAGGTGCGTGCCGTGACCCACTACGGGGTGACCGCGGCCGATGTCGAGACCACGATCGCCGCGACCCACGCCGCACTTGCCGAGACTGCATGACCGACCTACGAGCGACCGCGCCCCTCCCACGCCCGACCCCGGCCGCCGAACCTGGCCCGCTGGACGACCAGCTCTACGACCTGGTGGAGACCCGGTTTCTTCGACGCATTCGCGACAACCCGGTGTACGCGTCGGCGATCGGCCTCCACCAGGACGACGACGTGCTGGGCGACGGCGGCCGCGATGCCGTCCTCGCCGAGCTGGAAGCCGATCAAGGCAACCTGAGCCACGTCGAGAGTCTCGGCGACGAGGGTCTGTCTGCTGGCGCCCGATTCGAACGCGATCTCGAGGTGCATAACGTCCGCCGGGCCATTTTCGGTGCGGACGTTCTGCGGATCTGGGAGCGGCGCTCGACCGCCCTGGACCACATCGGCGACGGCCTCTTCCTGCTGTTGATGAGGGATCACGCTCCGCTCAACGAGCGACTGGACGCCCTGGCCGGCCGACTCGAGGCCATCGCGACGTATCTGGAGGAGGCCAAGACTCGGGCCACCGTCCCGCAGGTTCGCCACTGGCAGCAGGTCGAACTCGGCACCGCCCGTCAGCTACCGATCTTCTTCGATGAGATCGTCGCGGCCGGAGTCGGGACGCTGGCAGCCCCCGAGCAGCGCCGCCTGGAGCGCGCCAGCGAAGTGGCCAGGATCGCCGTCGAGCTGTATGCGGCCTGGCTCGAAGGGACCCTCCCGAACGGAACCGACGAATGGGCGATCGGCCGGGAGCGCCACGATGCGATGGTCGCCCTGCGTGCCTTCGATGGCCTCGATGCCGACGAGATCCTTGAACTCGGCTGGGAGCGCCTCCGCGAGGAGCGTGCCGGCCGGACGGCGTCCGCGCGGGAGCTCGACCCGAATGCGGACGAAGCGACGGTCATCGACCGCATCAAGTCGGATCAGCCGGCCACCTTCGACGACGCCCTCGACGCCTATCGGAGCGCGATGTTTCGCGCCCGCCAGCACTTGATCGACCACAACCTCGTCAGCGTGCCGGACGACGAGCGCATCGACATCGTGGCAACCCCGGTGTACCTGCGCAATGTCGTTCCGTTCGCCGCCTATTTCGAGCCCGCCATCTTCGACCCGCGCCCAAAGGGGATCTACATCGTCACGCCATCCGTCGGTGGCGACCCGCGCGCCATGCGTGAGCACAACTTCGCATCGATCAGCAATACAAGCATCCACGAGGCGTATCCCGGTCACCATCTCCAACTCGATCGAGCCCGGCGGAACAGATCCCTCACCCGGCTGGAGACGGATGCGCCCGAATTCGTCGAAGGCTGGGGGATGTACTCGGAACTGATGATGCGCGAGCAAGGCTTCGACGCTGGGCCCGCCTTCAGGGTGATCCTCCACACCGACGCGATCTGGCGAGCCTGTCGGATGATCCTGGACATCAGGATGCACCGCGGCGAGCTGACCATCGCGGAGGCGACCGACTTCCTCGCCGAACAGACGAATTTCGAGCGATCGAACGCCGGCGCCGAGGTCAGCTGGTACACGTATCGTCCGACCTATCCACTGTCATACCTGCTGGGTCGGACCCTGTTGCTGGGGCTGCGAGCAGACGAGGAGCAACGGCTCGGCGGCGCATTCGATCTCAAGACATTTCATGACACCCTTCTGGCCAACGGATCGCTGCCGGTGTCGTTCCATCGCCGCCTGATGACTGGTCGGGTCTGACCCGATCGTGCAGGTCATCCCGGCGATCGACCTCGAGGCGGGGCGCTCCCGCGTCGTCTACTGGCCGGGGGCCGGGGCCGGCATCGGCGCCCCCACCGACCGACCCGATCGGATCGCGGAGCGATTCGGGGCGATGGGCGCCCGCTTGATCCACCTCGTCGACTTCGATGGCGCACGAGCTGGGGTGCCCGTCAACCTCGACGCCCTGGGTGCGATCGCAGCCCGGGTCGGGCTGCCACTCCAGATCGCCGGCGGTGTCGATACCGAGGATGGCATTCGATTGGCCTTCGCCGCCGGAGCGACCCGTGTGGTCCTGACCACAGCGATCGCCGACCGCCCGGACGACCTGCGGGCCTGCCTCGCAGTGGCGGGCGATTGGCTGGCCGTCGGGCTCGACCCGCGACCAGAGCGCCTGGCCGCTTTTCCGTGGCGCCGGGCGACGCCGCCGAGCGTGGATACCCTGGTCGGCGAGCTGATCGGGTTCGGGGTCACCCGGTTCGTGCTGAGCCATGGCGGGACCGAACTCGACGACGCCGCGCTGGCCCGGACCAAAGATCTCGTTCGGTCGTACGATGCGGAGATCCTGGTCGCCGGTGGCGCTCGAGACATCGAGGGCTTGCGGCGGCTGCGCGACACCGGCGTGGCCGGGGTCATCCTCGGTGAGGCCCTGCTCTCCGGGACGATCGACTATCCCGCAGCCCTGGAGGCGGCCGCATGAGCAACGCACCAAAAGGAAAACGCCGCCGAGGGGCGCAACAGCGGCGACCGACATCGACATCGTCGTCCGGCAACAAGACGAAGCCGGCAGACGGCTCGGTGACGAGCCGGATCCCCGGTCTGCCCTGGATCGCAGGCGGGGCCATCGTCGTGGCGGTGCTCGTCTCGGGCTTCATCCTGTTCGCTCCGGGCGGAGGGGATGATGGCAGCGGGTCAGCCGCGAGCCCGACAGCCAGTGCGGCCGCAAGCCCGAAGGCCTCATCACCGGCCGTCGCTGAAGCCTGCCCGACGAGTCAACCACCGGCGTTGCCCGCCAGCGAGACCCGGACCGTAACGCTCACGACCCCAGAGGGCGACATGGTCATCACGGTCGAGGCGGATCTGTCGCCGATCGCGGCCGGCAACTTCGTCGCTCTCGCCGCCTGCGGCTTCTACGACGGCACGCCGTTCCATCGGACACCGACCCTCGAGGATGGGACCCCGTTCGTCATCCAGGGCGGCACCGGCACCGGAGGTGGTGGCCCAGGTTACGAGATCGAGGACGAACCGGTGACCACACCGTATGTACGCGGGACGGTCGCGATGGCCAGAACGTCGGCCCCGAACAGCGTTGGTTCCCAGTTCTTCGTCGTCCTCGACGACAGGGATGGCGATATCCTCGGGTCGGCCAACACCTATCAGATCATCGGCAGCGTCACGTCCGGGATGGACACGGCGGACGCGATCTTTGCCGCGTCCGGTGGCGTCGAACTGCCCGGAGAACCCGTGCGTATCACGACCGCGACGGTCACCAACCCCTAACGGAGGAGTCACGCTCATGACCAGCGCCACGATCGCCACCGAAGTCGGATCCATCGAGGTCGATCTCTTCGATGAAAGCGCCCCGAAAGCGAGCGCGAACTTCGTCAAGCTCGCCGAGTCCGGGTTCTACGACGACGTCGTCTTCCATCGGGTCATCCCGGGCTTCGTCGCCCAGGGCGGTGACGGCCAGTACGGCAAGAAGTCCGGGCTCGAGCGCGGGCGCGTCGGCACTGGTGGACCGGGCTACAAATTCGAGGACGAACCGGTCCAGGGCGACTACGTCCGGGGCTCGCTCGCGATGGCCAATTCGGGGCCGAATACGAACGGCAGCCAGTTCTTCATCTGTCATCAGGACCTGACCGGAAAGCTGCCCAAGAACTACACGCTTTTCGGGTTGGTCACCAGCGGGATGGACGTCGTCGATGCCATCGTCGGGGCCCCGCGCGACGGTCGCGATCTGCCCGACAAGCCCGTCGCGATGACGTCGGTCACGATCCATCACGACGAAGGTTAAGGAATTTACACTCGACGTCGTGTCAAAACCCTTGGAAAACGGACCATGACCGGGTAGGATATCGATGCTGCTCAGTCAGCGCTGCCCCAGCGGCAAGATCATGGGTAGGTAGGGTCAGGGTAGTCGGTGTAGCCGACGTGATAGATGCTCTTGACGCGTGGCAGAAGCTTCCGTTCACGCGGAGGCCTTCACCGGGACAGCTTCGAGGCCGGCTTCCTTTGGGAGCCGGCCTCGGCTTATGTCCGGAGGTCGGTGCCACCCGTGGGTCGGCGTCACCC
>SPCO01000155.1 GCA_004525275.1 Thermomicrobiales bacterium
GATCGCCAGGGGCAGGACCATCGCGATGAGCGCAGTCAGGATGGCTGGCCGTCCAACCGCCAGCAGGTCGTCCAACCGGACTTCGAGTCCGACCGAGAACAAGAGGATGACGACACCGATCTCGGCCAGGACGTTGGCCGTTTCGCCGGGCGTCACGAGCCCCAGGGCGAACGGCCCGACCAGGAAGCCGCCCAGCAACTCGCCGACCACGGCCGGCTGGCCGAGTCGCCGGGCTACCTCCTCGCCAAGCTTGGCGCCGACGAAGAGGATGAACACCCCGAGCAGGACATCGAACGATGCGGTGCCGGCAGCCGGATCGAGGCGCGGCGCCGCCCCGATCGGCGCGATGGCGGCGAGGATCGACGGCGTCATAAGAGGTAGCGAGCGTACAGGTAGACCGTCGACATGGCGAGCGACACGAGAGCAACGAGCAGCCCATACCGAAGGAAGTGGAAGAAGCTGATCCCATGGCCGGCTTTCAGGGCCATGCCGGCCACGACGACATTTGCAGAGGCGCCGACGATCGTTGCATTGCCACCGAGATCAGCACCCAGCGCGAGCGACCACCAGAGCGGTTCCAGCGGAAGTCCGGCAGCACCCATCTGCTGGACGACCGGGATCATCGTGGCCGTGTACGGGATGTTGTCCACGATCGCGGAGACGATCCCGGACAACCAGAGCAGGCCGAGCGTCGTGACCGTCGGATCGCCGCCGGTCAACTGGAGCAGGCCGTCCGCGACCGCGTCGATGATCCCGACGTGGACGACGGCCTCGACAAGCATGAACAATCCCACGAAGAAGAACAGGGTCGGCCACTCCACCTCTCGCAGGACCGGCTCGATCTCCAGGCGTGACAGCAGCAACAAGACCGCGGCACCGAACAGGGCGATGGTCCCCGCCTCGAGACCGAGCGGGGTCGCGATGATGAACCCGAAGATGGTCGCCCCGATCACGGCAAGACTGAGCCGGAGCAGCGGCACATCGGTCAGGACCTCTCGCTCATCGAGGGCGAGGACCGCGTCGCGGACGTCCGCGTGAACCTTGAGATCGCGTCCGAACATCACCCGGGTCATGACCAGGTAGACGACGAGGATCGCCACGGAGATCGGGCCCATGTTGGTCAGGAACTCCATGAAGCCAAGGCCCGCAGCAGATCCGATCAGGATGTTCGGTGGATCACCGATAAGCGTCGCCGCGCCGCCGATATTGGACGCCAGGATCTCGGCGATGAGGAACGGGATCGGCGAAACCCGCAGGGCGGTGGCGATGTACAGGGTCACCGGGGCGATGAGGACGACCGTCGTGACATTGTCGAGGAGCGCCGACAGACCCGCGACGACGACGCACAGGACGATGAGCAGGCGGAACGGCTCGCCGCCCGCGACCTTGACCGATCGGATGGCCAGCCACTGGAAGAACCCGGTCCGGCGCAGGACGGCGGCCATCGTCATCATCCCGGCCAGCAGGAAGATGACGTTCAGGTCGATCGCTCCGAAGGCCTCCTCCTGATCGACGATCCCGACGATGACGACCGCGGTCCCGCCCAGCAACGCCGCGATGGTCTTGTCGACTCGCTCCGTCGCGATGAGGGCATAGGTGACGACGAAGATCAGCGCGGTCAGCGCGACGCCCGGATCCATCGTCACCCGTCGGTCGGCGGGGCTTGGGTCTCGAGCTCGTCGACGTAGTGGAGTGCCAGCTCGAGGAGGTCCAGATAGCCGGTCGGGTGCCCGCCGGGATCGACCACGTAGAGACCCGAGATGTGGCGCGAATGCATCTTGGCGAACGCCTCCGCGATGGTCGACTCGGGTCGGATGGTCGCTGGTTCGAGCATCGCCTCGGCCGCCGTCCGGGCATCGAGAAAGTGGCCGAATTCGGCGACGTCGGCCAAGTCGCCGATATCGGCGAGGAGCGACTCGGGGACGACCCGGGCGATGACCGATTCGACGATCCGTAGCGCTGGCAGGACGCCGATCAGGACGCCCGCTTCGTCGACGACCCCGACGAGGCGCGTTTCCGGGTGGGCGGCAGATCGGCGCATCACCGTGAGCAAGTTGTCATCTCGGGCCACGAGCAGCGGCTCGATCTCGAGCAAGCCCTGGACCAGCGCAACGGGTGTATGCCGCCCACGCGCAGCCGGGCCGGTCACCCCGCCACCGTCACCAGGCGGCACGGGTCTGCCTGATGTTGATGCTTTGCAGGATCCCCAGGCCCGCGGCCATGCTGACCAACGACGCGCCTCCATGGGTCACGAACGGCAACGGGATACCGGTGATGGGCATGATCCCGAGGACCATCCCGACATTGACCACAAGCTGGAAGAGGATCATCGAAGCGACGCCAGCCGCAAACAAGGTCCCAAAAGCGTCACGAGACCGCCAGCCGGTCACGAGGACCCGCCAGAGCAGCAGCACGAACAAGGTGAACAAGACGACGCCGCCGATGAAACCGAGCTCCTCGGCAAGCGTCGCGAACACGAAGTCGGTGGCCTGGACCGGCAGGAAATCTCCCTGGGTTTGGGTCCCGTTCGTCAGCCCCTTGCCGACGATGCCACCCGAGCCGACCGCGATCTGTGCCTGATGGAGCTGGTAGCCGGCTCCCTGGATATCCGGGTTCGTGTCGAGGAACGATGTCAGGCGCTCCTTCTGGTAATCGCGCAGGATGTACGTCCACGCAATCGGGATCATCGCCAATACCCCGACGCCCAGGAGGACCAGCCAGCGCAGGCTGGCACCCGACATCCAGAGCATCCCGGCAAGGATCCCACCGAAGACCAGCGACGTCCCAAGGTCCGGCTGGAGCATGACCAGGATGAGCGGCGGGCCAACGAGCAAACAGGCACCGATGATGGAGGCGAGCGAATCGAGCTTGCCTTCGCGCGACGCGAGGTAGCTGGCCAGGACGATGATCATGAGGATCTTGGCGATCTCGCTGAACTGGAAGGTCAACGGCCCGACCGCGACCCACCTCGCCGAGCCACCGACCCCGTCACCGATGGCCAGGGTCAGGACCAGCAGGCCCAACTGGAACCCATAGAGGGGCCAGGCCAGGGTCTTGAGCCAGTGGTAGTCGAAGACCGTAGTGAGGACGAAGACGACGACCGCGATCCCAGCCCACATCAAACCCCGACTGAACGTCGTCCCGGCGGACAGCGGAACCGTGCCGTCCTCGACGCTGTTCGTGTAGGCCATGACCAGGCCGATGGCCACGAGCAGGGCGGCGTAGGTCGTGAGTTGGAGGTCGAATGCGCGCCAGGCCGCGCCGACGGACTTGGCGGCCCAATCGGTGACTCGCGCTGGCTCGGCTCGGATGACGCCCATCAGTTGCTCTGGTAGAAGTTGCCGCGTTTGAGAAGGTCCGGCAGCCGGTAATCCTTCTTGATGTCGAAATGCAGCTGGAGGTAGTACTTCACGATCTCCGTCGCGACATTGCCCTTGGTCCTGGAGTCGTAGGCGAAGGCGAGAACGACGAGGTCCGAAGTCGCCTTGTCGAACGATCCGTTCTTCTCGTCTTTTGGCACGAATCCGACGAACCAGGAGTGGAAGGGCAGGCGGCCCTTGCTGTCGCGCAGGCCGAACTCGGCCGTCCCGGACTTGCCGGCGACCTTGATCGGCAGGTCGACGAGGTTGTACGTGTGCCGGAGCGTCACGGTGCTCCGGGCCGCGTTGCGCATGACCGCCAGCACGCTTCCCGGCACCTTCATGTCGCGCAGGACCTTGGGCTCGAATGGGCGGACCACGTTCCCATCCGGACCGACGATCTCACGCACGATCTGTGGCTGGTACAGGGTCCCGCCATTGGCCAATGCGGTGTAGGCGTTGATGAGCTGGATCGGGGTCACGACGTCGTAGCCCTGTCCGATCCCGGCCTGATACGTCTCACCAGGGAAGATCGGGGCGCCCAGGGCGGCTTGCTTCCAGCGGTTGGTCGGGACGATGCCGGATACCTCGCCGGGGAGGTCGATCCCCGTCGGTGCGCCAAACCCGTACTGCTTGGCCCAGTAGCCGAGGCGATCGATCCCGAGCTTCCCGGCCATCTGGAAGAAGAACGTGTCGCTCGAGTGCCCGAAGCCGCAGTAGATGTCGCAGGCCCCGAACCCTTGGCGGTTCCAGTCGTAGTACTTGGTCGAACCGATGGTCAGGTAACCCTTCGTCAGGACTTTGGTCGTCGGGGTGATCTTCTTGTCGGCGAGCGCCCCGGTGCCGGCCACGAGCTTGTAGGTCGAGCCAGGCGGGTAATGCGCCTGGACCGCGTGGTTGAGCAACGGCTTGTCCGGGTTCCGAAGCAGCTTCTTGAAGGCAGCGTTGCTGATCCCGCGGGCGAAGTCGTTGTTGTCGTACGTCGGCAGGCTGACCAGGGCCATGACTTCGCCGGTCTGTGGGTTCATGACGATCACGACGCCCCGCTTGATGCCGACCTTCCGCATCGCCCAAACCAGCGCCTTCTGGGCGTCCTCCTGATGCTTTGTGTCGATCGTGAGCCGCAGCGAATCCCCCGGCTGGGCCTCCGTCACGGTCTGGAGGACCTGGGTCTTGCGCCCGGATGCGTCCCGTTCGACGC
>SPCO01000134.1 GCA_004525275.1 Thermomicrobiales bacterium
CCGTAGGAAGCGAGTGGTCGGCGCCTGAAGGTGGTACGGCGGGTGGTACAGAGGCAAACGATGGCCCCGAGACAGACGTCCCGGGGCCGTTTCACGCTCAGAGTGTGGCCCGCCCGGAGGGATTCGAACCCCCGACCTACTGATCCGAAGTCAGTCGCTCTGATCCACTGAGCTACGGGCGGACGGGCGGATGATACCTCGCCCGCCGTGACCGGCCAGTCCGTGCCGCCGTCGTGACCGATGGCCCTAGACGGCCGCCTGCAGCGCGACCAGACTTGGTTCCAGGCCCGCCTGGGTCGTTTGCGTTGCAAGGTGGAGGAAGCGGAACGTGGTCACACCACCGGAGTCGTACGCGGCTCGCCTCGAGATCGACTACCCCGAAAAGCTGGACCGTTTCACGACGTTCTTCCGGCTGATCTGGATCATCCCGATCAGTATCGTCGTGAGCTCGCTCACGGCCGGGGTCGTTTTCGCGACGCTGCTGATGATCGTGTTCAGGCAGCGCTACCCGCGATGGTGGTTCGACTTTGCGCGGGAATATACACGCTTCGTGGCGCGGGTCGTTGCCTACTGCTGCCTGCTCACCGACCAGTATCCCTCGACGGTTGATGAGCAGTCGGTGCATCTCGAGATCGACTACCCCGACGTCGAGCGAGACCTCAATCGCTGGCTGCCCCTGGTGAAGTGGCTCCTGGCGATCCCGCACTTCATCGCGCTCTTCGTGCTGGGCTTCATCGGATTCTTCGTCTGGGTCATTGCCTGGTTTGCCATTCTCTTCACCGGGCGCTACCCGCGGGCACTCTTCGATTACCTGGTGGGGGTCAACAGGTGGGGACTTCGCGTGGCTGCCTACGTGACCTTGCTTGTCACGGACCAGTATCCGCCGTTCAGCCTCAAGTGAATCGAAGGGCGGCAAGCGCTCGGCGGACTGATTGGCCGTGACGAGGGTATAGCTCGATCAGGCCGACCGGCGCATGTCCTCGTCGGGTCGGGTCGCCATGAACAACTCGCGACGGCGGAGTTGGCTCAGTTCGTACCAGGAGAGCGTCGCCCGATTGAGGGCGCTCGGGCTGATGTCCGAACCGCGGGCCATGACCAACGCCCGAACCGCGGCGCTCACCAATACTGCCGTGACCTTGGCGGCGATCACGGTCGATGCGTCGCCGGCTGCGGTCGCCGCAACCTCGACCGATCGCGCGCGGGAGAGCGCCGTCACGATGAACGCCTCGGCGATCTCGGTCGGCAACAGACTGGCACCCGAGCGGAGCAACGCATGGGCTGCTTCCATGGCGCACAGATCCTCGCCGGCTTCGTCGCGCAGGGGGATCTCGCGACCATCGAACCCGCGGAGCGGCAATCCGAGACGGAGCCGCTCAGCAAGCAGGGGCAGATCGTCGTTGCACTTCGTATCCATCGGGCGGCGTTCCTTCAGGCAGCGTGGCCGTATCTGGCCCATCGGAATTCGACGATAGGGCCTGCCGGTAGCGGTGCGGTGCCCGGAACGATGAAGAACTCGCTATCGTTCTCAGGTGACCAGTCAGCATCGCAGCTCGCGCCGTTCACGCCTGCTCTTGCCATCCGCCGTGGGCCTGGGCCTGGTCGTCGGGATCGGATGGGCACTTCTCGGTCCCTCGGCCGCGCCCGTCGAGTCGAACGTGGGTAACGTCGCCGGCTCGGGTCAGACGACTGGCGCGCCACCGGTTGATATGGGGTCCTCGGGATCGGTCGCCCCGATCATCGTCCCAGACGGGAGCCTCGCGCCAGGAGGCTCGGTGAGCCCGATCGTTCCGGTCGAGATCGAGGATGAGCCGGAGGGTGCTCCGCCGATCGAGA
The DNA here is from genome assembly GCA_004525275.1 of Thermomicrobiales bacterium. Lineage (GTDB taxonomy): Bacteria > Chloroflexota > Limnocylindria > Limnocylindrales > CSP1-4 > SPCO01. Next base: position 1,834 of record SPCO01000134.1, read on the forward strand.
CCCTGACCGGCTACCAATGGCCCCTCCCGCACGGTCGAATCACGCTTCCGTTCGGACCAACGCCGTGGGGTTCACGAGTCGTCGATGGCGAGCTGTTCCACGATGGCCTGGATCTGGCCACATTCTGCGGCGACCGGGTGGTGGCCGCGCATGACGGTGAGGTGATCGCCGCCGGTCGCCACTATGACTTCGCGATGGGCTGGCTCGGCGACCTCACTCCGTACACGAACCGGCTCGACGCCAAGCAGCTTTGGGGCACGCTCCCGATCGTGGTCGTCGTCGACGACGGCAACGGCTACCGAAGCATGTACGCACATTTCGGCAAGATCGTCGTGAAGAGGGGCGACACCGTGGAGGCGGGCTCGCTCCTCGGCTACGAGGGTCGAACCGGGCGTGCCTCCGGTTGCCACCTCCATTATGGGTTGTACAGTCCCGCCGAGACGGCCGAGTTCCGGATCGTCCGCGCCGTGTCGAGGCGGATGAAGCTACCGACTGCGGAGATCGCTCGGGTCGATCCGCGCCTGGTCTTGCCCAACCGCGCCAAGCCGTCGGACTAGGGTTGACTGCGCCGATATCGGCGCCCGATCAGCCAGAACGCGGGAATCGAGGCAAGCGCCGCCGACAGCGACGCCCGGCCGCCATCTCGCGACTCGATCGCCAGCAGCTCATCAGCCGAGACCGAGTCTGCCGGACGCGCATCGACCGTCGCGAGATCGATCGTGACCCGACCCGGATCCGCGATCCCGAGGCTGGCCACCAGCGCCTCCGGCCACTCCCCGGGCTCGTACTCAGCCCGGATCTCGGCCTCCGCGCGCCAATTCGGGCGGCGTAGCAGGATGGCCTGCCAGGCGGCCGCGACGGCCTGGGTGACGGTCCCGTCGCCTGGCGACGGCCTGGCCGTGATGGCCTCGCCACGGGCCCACCGGGCGGCCTGGTGGAGCAGGCCGTACTCGTCGAGGTCGGCGTACGCCGTCAGCTGCTCCGCCGGCGAAGACTCCCCGAAGATCGCCCGGATCGATGGGCCGAAGACTTCGGCGAGATCGAGGTCGATGGCCCGTACGGTCCGATGGAAATAGACCTGCTGGTAGATGAATCGACGCGACGTCAGGAACATCTCGAGCGCCGGCAGACCCGGCTCGAACAAGGTCAGGCCGCGCTCCGAGATGAACGAGTAGCGTCGAAGCCGCTCGACGTCGATCGGCCCGACCGCGACCCCCGTCATGTAGGCGTCACGTCGCACGTAGTCGAGGTTGTCAACGGTAAAGACGCCGGACAGGAGCGGCTGGAGCAGGCGAACCCAGCGCGGCATCGTCGGGTCGATGATCGCGGGTTTGGAGACGAGGAACGCAACCCAGGCTGGATCGATCGTCTCACCGTCCGCGAAAGCGTCACGTTCAGCGACAGCGCCGGGAGCTCGTCGGAGGCCAGCGATAAGTCCACCCAGTTCGTCCTCGATGATCCGTTGCGACAGGTCCTCGTGAGTGAGCCGCTTGTCGCTCGGACGTCGCTCGTCGCTGGGTGCCGGAAAGCCCGACAAGACGTGGTCATCGAAGAAATGGGCGAACGGTCCGTGCCCCACGTCGTGAAGCAGGCCGGCCATCCGCAACGTCTCGACGACGAGGCCTGCAGACGGGGCGGGATCCTGGGTATCGGCAAGCGTGGAGCGCAGGCTCGGGTACAGGGACCGGGCCCACAGCCCTGCCTCGTGCATCACCCCAAGGCCGTGGGTGAACCGGGAATGCTCGGCGGTCGGGAAGACCCAGCGGGCGCTCTGCAGCTGGCTGATCCGGCGCATCCGCTGTAGCCAGGCCGTGTCGAGCAGGTCCTCCTCCGCGACGGCCTCGTCCGGGAGATCGGCCGCCGCGGATTCGCTTCGGGTCAGCCGCTTGGTCAACTCGACATACCCGTGGATCGGGTCGCTGATGAGGTTGACCGCCGCGAACGGGTGTCGTCGCATCACCGGTACCGGGCGGCTGCTCGGGCATGTGTTGCGGCAACGTCGTCGCGCAGCGAGGCTGGCCCGACGACCTCCACGTCATCGCCCCAGGACAGGATCCACAACCGGATCTCGATCGTGCCCGACACGCTGGCTCGCCATCGCAGCCAACCGTCCGTCTCGCTGGACACGCTCTGCGTCGGATGCCACGTTGCCTCCATGATCCGGTCGGCAACGTTGGGCGCGAACCGAAGTTCGACCGCGACCTGGGGCTGGTCCGCGATGATGTCCCAGGCCGCGCGAAGGGCCGATGTCGTGGCCGCCGGGTCGGGCGGTTCGAAGGTCCGCGGGGTGAGGGCGGCTGAACCGATCCGCTCGATCTTGAACGTCCGGAGCGCCGCGCGTTCCTCATCGAAGCCGATGAGGTACAGAGCATGAGTCTGCAGCGACGGCTCGAGCAGGTATGGCCTCACCGTGGCCCGACGGGGTTTGGCCCCGCCCTCATATCGAGCCGGGGCGTACTCGAAGGTGACCACCCGTCGCTCCGCCCAGGCCTTGGTCAGCAGCCGGACGTTGGCGCTGAACCGCTCGTCCCGCGGGGCCTTGGACAGCCCATCCAGCGTGCGTTCCACGTGCTCGGCAAGCGGTGACGGCAGGCCCCGCTCCAACTTCTCGAATGCCGCTGCCAGGTCCGGGTCGTACTTGTCCGTGTAGCGGACCATCAACCGGGCTGATAGCACGACCGCCATCGCCTCCTGCTGTGTCAGCTTTAGCGGTGGCAGGAACGCCTTTTCGTCATCGATGCCCCAGACGCCGTCTTCGCCCCAGACCGGGAGCCGGAGTTCTTCCTGGAGCGCGGTCAGATCGCGATAGACGGTCCGAACGGACATCCCGACTCGATTCGCGATATCGGCCGTGCGGATCCCTTCCGGGTGCGACTGCAGGAGGGAGACGAGGCGGGTCAACCGAGCCAGCCGATCGCGCTTGGTGGAATACCGCTCGCGATCGTCGTCGATGGTCATGGACCCGGAGGATAGACGACCGCGTCGCGCCAACGCTCGGTGGCGGTCATGCGGACGTCGATCGTGCCGATCAATGCCTCGGGGACGATCCCGGCAGCCTCGCCGTTGGCGCTACCGACGACCTGGCCGAGCTGGCCATCAAGGAAGACCCAGTAGTCGAGCTGGCTCCGCCAGCGATGGAGATCGGCATCGCCGACGAGCGAGCTGATCTCGGGGAATGCCTCGCGGAAGATGTCGCCATCGACGGAGACCCGGCACCGTCG
>SPCO01000214.1 GCA_004525275.1 Thermomicrobiales bacterium
CCCGGTGACAACGTCGAGATGAGCGTCGAGCTCATCACCCCGATCGCCGTCGAGATCGGCCAGCGCTTCGCCATCCGCGAGGGTGGCCGGACCGTCGGTGCCGGCGCCATCGTCAGCATCGTCGAGTAGGAACGACATGGCAAAGCAGCGAATCAGGATCCGGCTCAAGGCCTACGACCACCGATTGCTTGATCAGTCGGCGGCCCAGATCGTGGAGACGGCCCAGCGCACGGGCGCTGACGTCGTCGGTCCTGTGCCGCTTCCGACCCGGATCGAAAAGTTCACCGTGATCCGCTCCCCGTTCATCGACAAGGACAGTCGAGAGCAGTTCGAGATCCGCACCCACAAGCGGCTCGTCGACATCCTCGATCCGTCGTCCAAGACGGTGGACGCCCTGATGCGACTCTCGCTGGCCGCGGGCGTCGACATCGAGATCAAGATGTGATGAATATCGGACTGATCGGCCGCAAGGTCGGCATGACCCAGGTCTTCCAGGATGACGGCACCATGGTGGCCGTCTCCGTGCTCGCGATCGAGCCGAATACGGTCACTCGCCTGCGCACCCCGGAGCGCGACGGCTATACCGCCGTTCAGGTCGGCGCGGAGGTTTCCAAGAAACTCAACAAGCCGGACGCCGGCCAGCTCAAGGACCTGCCCAAGGTCGCCACGATCCGTGAATTCAGGGTGGACAGCGTCGCCGACGTGACGGTCGGCCAGACGATCTCCATCAGTGACCTGTTTGCTGCTGGCGATATCGTGGACGTGACCGGCGTCTCCAAGGGCAAAGGGTTTGCCGGACACATCAAGCGCCACCATTTCCACCGCGGACCGCAGACCCACGGCTCCGACCATCATCGTGCGCCTGGCTCCATCGGCCCCGGCACGACGCCCGGTCGGGTCTACCGCGGTCTCAAGATGGCCGGCCACATGGGCGCGGAGCGGGTGACGATCAAGAAGGTCCGTGTGATTCGGACCGATTCCGAGCGCAACCTGTTGCTGGTCAAGGGCAGCCTGCCCGGCGCTCGTGGTGGGCTCATCCTCGTGAAGAAGTCCTGACCGATGCCACAGACGAATGTCTATGACAAGACCGGCAAGGCCATCGGCAGCGTGGACCTCAGCGACGAGCTGTTCGCGGCGCCGATCAATGCCGCCGTCCTGCATCAGGTCGTGACGGCGCAACTGGCCGGTCGGCGGACCGGTACCCATGACACCAAGACGCGCGGCGAAGTTCGAGGCGGTGGCCGGAAGCCGTACCGCCAGAAGGGCACCGGTCGGGCTCGCCAGGGGACGACCTCCGCGCCCCATTACCGGGGCGGTGGAGCGGTTTTTGGACCGCATCCGCGGTCCTATGAACAGCGCCTCCCCCGCAAGATGAAGCGACTCGCCCTGCGCGGCGCCCTGACCGCGAAGTTCGGGGACGAAGCGATCAAGGTCATCGACACCTTCGGGCTGGATGCCATCCGTACTCGAGATCTTGTCGGCGTGCTGAGCGCGCTCCAGGCAAGTGGGCGTGTCCTCGTCGTGGCTCCCGGCCGCGATGAACGACTCGAGTTGTCGGCCCGGAACCTGCCCAAGGTGGAGATCATCCTGGCCGACTCGCTCAACGTGGTCGATCTCATCAACGCGGACGTCGTGCTCATCGAGCAGCCATCGCTGGCTCGGATGCAGGAGGTCTACGCATGAGCGTCCTGACGCCTCCGGAGATCATCCTTCGACCGGTCATCAGCGAGAAGTCCATCGATGAATCCAGCCGGGGCAAGTACACCTTCGCCGTCCACGATCGGGCCAACAAGATCCAGATCAAGGCCGCGATCGAGGCGCTCTACAAGAAAGAGAACGTGACCGTTGTGGCGGTCAACGTCCTGACCACCAAGGCCAAGGAGAAGCGCCGCGGCAATCGACGTGGCCAGACCGTCGGCCACACCACGCCTTGGCGCAAGGCGATCGTGACCCTGGCCCCCGGCCAGAAGATCGAATTCTTCGAGGGGGTCTGATCGATGCCGCTTCGTAGCTACAAAGCCACTTCCCCAGGTCTTCGGCAGATGACCCGCTCGACCTTCGAGGAGATCACGACCAAGCACGCGCACAAACCCCTGCTCGAGCCACAGATCCGCGGCTCCGGCCGAAACAACGCCGGCCGATTGACCGTGCGGCATCGTGGTGGCGGCGAGAAGCAGCACTATCGCAAGATCGACTTCAAGCGCGACAAGCTGAGCGTACCGGCCCGCCTCGCGACCATCGAGTACGACCCGAATCGGTCAGCTCGGATCGGACTGCTGCATTACCGGGACGGTGAGAAGCGCTACATGCTGCTGCCCCATGGCCTCAAGGTCGGTGACATCGTGGTCGCCGGGCCGGATGCCGAGGCGCGTGTCGGCAACGCCCTGCCGCTGGCGAACATCCCGCTGGGCACGACCATCCACAACATCGAGCTCGTCCCCGGCAAGGGTGGCCAGATCGTCCGGTCGGCTGGCGTGTCGGCCCAGCTGCTGGCCAAGGAAGGCGATTTCGCAACCGTTCGGCTGCCGTCCGGGGAGATGCGCCGCGTTCCCTTGCGTTGCATGGCCACCGTTGGCCAGGTCAGCAACCTCGATCATGAAAACCAGAACCTCGGCAAGGCCGGGCGTGCCCGGCACATGGGCCAACGGCCCGAGGTCCGGGGCGTCGTGATGAATCCACGTGACCATCCGCACGGCGGTGGCGAGGGTAAGTCCCCGACCGGGATGCCGCCCAAGACCCCGTGGGGCAAGCCCGCCATGGGCTATCGC
>SPCO01000189.1 GCA_004525275.1 Thermomicrobiales bacterium
GGTTCGGGTAATACGTCCCCAGCGATCCTGGCCGCCGCGAGTCGTGCGATGGAGGCGGGTATCCCCGTCGCCCTGGCGAGCCGCTGCCTCGGGGGTCAGGCCGCTCCGGCCTATGCGTTTCCCGGCGGTGGAGTCACCTGGCTGGCGGCCGGGGCCATCCCGGTCGGACATCTGTGTGCGGTCAAGGTCAGGGTCGCCATGGCGCTTGGACTCGGCGCCGGTCTGGATCGGGCTGGGCTGACCGCCCTCCTCGCGGACCCGCCGACGCCAGGATCGTGACCCGATGCCGCTCGACAGGCTGATCACCGGCCGGATCGCCACGCTCGCGGGCGATCACGGGTTCGGGTGGGTCGAGGCCATCGGGATTCGCGATGGGCGGATCGCCTTCGCCGGCTCCGAAGTCAAGCTTGAGACTCGCGCAGACCCATTCACCGAGCGCATCGCCCTCGATCCAGATGAAGTGGCGATCCCGGGGCTCACGGACGCTCATCTCCACCTCGCGACCGCCGCCGACGCGCTCATGCACGTCGATCTCAGTGATGCCAACACGCTTGACGAAGCGCTCATCAGGATCGGGACCGCCCATCGGGCGACCGCCGACCCCGCTGCCTGGTTGCAGGGACACGGCTGGGACGCCGATCGCTGGGGTCGCTGGCCGACAACGACGGACCTCGAGTCGGTCGCACCCGGCCGCCGCGGTGCGTTCTGGGCGCACGACCATCACGCGCTGTGGGCGAGCGCGGCCGCGCTCCTGTCGGGCGGATTGGACGAGGCAACAGCGGATCCAGCGGGCGGGGTGATCGGTCGTGACGCAGATGGGCGGCCGGATGGGCTGCTCTATGAGGCCGCTGCGCGCCTCGTGACTGCCCACATCCCACACAGCACCACGCTGGACCTGGAGCGAGGGATCATCGCCGTGGCGAACGACTTGCTTGCCCTGGGTGTGGTGGCCGTCCAAGACCCGGGCGCCGTCACCCCAGATCCTGAGCTTTCATGGTCATATCCCGCCTATGCGCATCTCTCGGAGACCGGACGGCTACCGCTCAGAGTTCTGGCGTCGATCCGCGAAGATGCCCTGGAGACGGCCCTGGCCGGAGGTCTCCGGAGTGGTGCCATCCTGGGCGCGGACCCGGCTGGGCGGGCCCGGGTCGGCTGGTTGAAGTGTTTCGCCGACGGTTCCCTCGGGTCTCGGACCGCGGCATTGCTCGCTGACATCGAGCCGGAGCCGGACCGACCGCTCGCTGCGGATCGGCGACGCGGGGTCTGGGTGACCCAACCGACGAGGCTCGAGGCGGTCGTCCGGGAGGCGGCGTCCGGGGGCATCGCCACGCAGATCCACGCCATCGGAGATGCGGCGGTTCGGGCCGCGCTCGACGCGCTGATCCCAACCTCCGGCCATGTCCCGTTCATGCCCAGGATCGAGCATGTCCAGCTGCTTGATCCCGCTGACCGTCCCCGGTTTGCGACTGGTGGGGTCGTGGCGAGCGTCCAGCCCTCGCACCTTGGCAGCGATGCCGACAAGGCGCGCCGATTGTGGGGCGAGCGGGCCGAGCGTTACGGGTACCCGTGGCGCTCGATTGCCGATACCGGAGCCGTCCTCGCGTTCGGGACGGACGCCCCGGTCGAGTCATTCGATCCGTGGCCGGGGATCGCGCTGGCGGTTCGCCGTGAGGATCCCCGCTGGCCATCTGGCACCCCGCCCTTCGCGCCGGACGAGGAACTGACCATCGATCGGGCCATCCGGGCGGCATGCCTCGACCCGGCCCGGTCCGCGGCTGAAATGGATCGGGGTCGCCTGACCGTCGGCCAACGCGCGGATGTGGTAGTCATCCCATCGGCCGCGCTCGATGACCCGGTGGAACCTGGCGGTGCGCTCGCGCAGGCTCGCCCAACGCTCGTATTGATGGACGGCGAGGTCGTCTTCGAGGCGTAGGTCCCCCGGCGCGACGTTATCGGTCGGCGTGAACCGGACCGAGCTCCCTGAGCGCTTCGCTGAACAGCCCGTTGAAGATACGTGACGTTGACGGGAACGCGTGGATCGTCTCCGCGAGCACATCCACCGTGACGTGGGCCTTGATCGCGAGGACGCATTCGTGGATCGCCGCAGAGGCATCCGGACAGGCCATCGCGGCGCCGACCAGTTCGCGGGTCGCTCGATCCACGACGATCGTGACGTGGCCCATCGTTGCCTGGACGGCGTACCCTTTCGCGCTCGTCGCAAAGGGCTCGACCAGTTCGAAGGCATCGACTCCCGCGTCGCGGGCCTGATCAAGCGTGAGCCCGACCGACGCCGCCTCAGGATCGGTGTAGGTGGCCCGGGGCAGCGCTCGATAGTCGGGCTTGATGGCCTCACCAAGCGCCATTCGAACGGCCAGTTCGCCCTGGTAGTGCCCCTGGTGGGTGTGGAGTTCCGGCCCCGCCGTGTCACCGATGATCCATAGGCCGTCGGCGATGTGCAGCCGCCCGTCGCGCGGGAATGGCGTCCGGCCCGTGGTGTCGATCCCGAAGTGCTCCAGCCCCAGGTCGTCGATCGGGAATGAGCGCCCCACGGCCAGCAGAACGGTATGGCCTTCGACGGTCGAGCCGTCGTCGAGTTCGATCACATGGGCGCCATCTACGCCGGCAGCCGCCCGAGCCTTGATCGCTCGGACCCCGGTCCGAACGACGACGCCGTCCGCTTCCAGCATGGAGCGCAACATCTCGGAGTTTCGCGGGTGGTCGGTCGGGGAAAGACGCGGTCCGGACTGGACGATCGTGGTCGGAACCCCGAAACGGCAATAGACCTGGGCCAGCTCGCAGCCGGTCGGGCCGCCACCGAGGACGATCAGGCTGCGCGGCAGCTCGCGGGCCAGCGTGGCTTCCTCGTTGGTCCAGACGTCGATCGCATCAAGGCCCTCGATCGACGGGCGCCGTGACGACGAACCGACCGCGACGAGGATGTTCTTCGCCTTCAGTTCGTGGACCGTCGCATCGTGTCGGATGGCAACCGTGCCTCGCCCGGTGATCGTCGCCGACCCGCGGTAGACCTCGGCCCCGACATCGGCAAGACGTTGCTCGTGCCCCGTGTCATCGGGTTCTGCCGCGTCGGCGGATCGATTGACCATGTAGTCGCGGGCCTTGGACGTATCGCTCCAGGAGTAGGTGGCAGCGTTGTCATGGTGTCGATGTGCACCGTCGAGCAGCGACTTTGAGGGCAGACAGCCGATATGCGGACAGCTGCCACCGAACCAGCGCCGATCGACGATGGCAACCGAGGCCCCCAGCTCGCGTGCCTTGTACGCCGCGGCCTCGCCGGCCGGCCCGGCGCCGATGATCACGAAATCGAAAGGATCCATCCAAGCTATCTCCGTTAAGTGGATGAGAGGTCGCGCTGGCGGCGGGCCTCATAGAGCAGCACGGCCCCCGTCACGGAGACGTTGAGGCTGTCGGCGATGCCCAGCATCGGCAGCCGGACAGCCTCGAAATCGGGAGCGTCCCAGAGCCCGGTGAGTCCGGGCGCTTCCGCACCCAGCACGAGGGCCACCCGCCCCGTCAGGTCGACGTCGAC
>SPCO01000078.1 GCA_004525275.1 Thermomicrobiales bacterium
GGTGTGGGCGTGGGAATCGGGGCCACCGTTGGCGTCGGTGTCGGGGCAGGAGTCGGTAGAGGCCCGGGGTCTGGGACGGGCGGCGCGCCAAGACCCTGCGGCGAGGGAGCGGATTGGACGAACCAGTCGACGCTGTTGTCGTTCGTGTCCGTGGCATTGCCGAGTGATCCACCCGGTGCCCGCTCCAGGCTCGACCCCGCCGGTGGCGCGGCGGCAGCGACCCCTTCGACGAAACCGCTTGAGGCATCGCCCCAGCCGACCGAGTCGAGGATCTCCCCGCCAACGACGCGGAGTCCAAGGGCGCCACCCGTTGCCGCGAAACCGCCCGAATAGGTGGAATCAGCGACCGCGGCGAACAGGCCGGAAGCATTGGCCAGGAGGATCCGGCGACCCGGCTCCAGGACGAGCGACGAGACCCAGGTCGCCTTCCGAGTGACAGTCGAGCCCGAGGAGGTCGCATAGACGACCTCGAAACCAGTCAGGTCGATGGGGTCAGGACCCTGGTTCGCGATCTCCACGAACTCATCCGATGCGGACGTCCCACCGGTCTGAAGCTCCGAGATGACGAGCGTGGAGGGCGGCCACACGACGACCCCCGCCTGGACCTCCGCGCTGCTCCAGGCTCCGAATGCGGCGACAAGCGCGATCACGATAAGCGCGGAGAACCCCGCGCGCCGGGAACGATCCATCGGTGACCTCCCGGCGGGAAAGCAAGGATGGGCGGGCGGCGGCGGGGTTGACACGTTGTATCAGGCGAGCCTTCACCGCCACTTATCCCGCTCCCCTCCACGTTCGACTACGATGCGCTGCACCATCCACGACCACCGCCCGCAGGAGATGACGTGGCACGCGCCAAGAGGACCCACCGCGCCGAGGCACGCCGCCGCCATCGAGTCGCGACAGGAGCCGACGCCGGCGACGTCACGGAAGGCTCGATCGAGGGCGAGTCCGCGTCGAGCTCGTCGATGGGCACGTCCGCGTCCAGATCGTCAGGCGCGACTGCTCCAGCCTCGACAGGCCGGATCGGCTTTGCAGCGGCGTTCAGGCTTTCATTCCGGCCGATGAACGTCAGGGAAGACGTCGCGGCGTTGCCCTGGATCGCCCTTCATACGAAGGCCTTGTGGGTGCCCCTGGCGATCACGATCGCAGCCACGGCCTACATCATCGTGACCAAAGGGCAGGACATCCTGTCCGAATTCGCATTCCAGTACTTCATCCAGACTCCGGCTATCGCCGGCGTGTTCCTCGCCGGCTTCCTGGCCCCACGAGCCAGCTGGCTGCTTGGGGCAATCGTCGGGCTGTTCTCGGCGGCGTGTTACACGTTGTTGATCTTCGCCTTCGCGTCGACGATCAACTTCGCACGCCTGTCGCCGGAAGCGCTACCGACCGAAGCACAAGCTCGCGAGGTTGCGATCTCAGCCTTCATGCTCTCGCCGGTGATCGGGGCATTCTTCGCCGCAGGCGCGGCCTGGTATCGCCGCTTCCTCGCGTATTCGAGCCCGAACCGGAGCCGTCAGTCCCAGGCCCAGAAGCCGAAAGCCGGTGACGGACGGACCCGGACGAGCGCCTCGCAGAAGGCCGGACTCAAGCGCTGATCCTCGGGCAAGTGGGTGTCGCTGATCGGGCGCGCGCCCAGCTGGCGCATATTTCAGATATCCGTGCGTGGTCGAACGCTAGAACCTGCAGAATCGGTACGAACCGGTGATCGTCTGCGCTCAGATATACGAGAGTCGCGTTTCAGGGGCGCAACGCGTTTCAGGGGCGCAACGCGTTTCAGGGGCGCAACGCGTTTCAGGGGCGCAACGCGTTTCAGGGGCGCAACGCGTTTCAGGGGCGCAACGCGGGCAGGCTCAGCCGAGTCGACGCATTCCCGCCTGACCGAGCTGGCGAACGCCGGTCGGTCGATCCGGCCCGCCCGCGCCGGCGGCCACCTCGGGGAGTGACTGGACCGATCTCGCCACCACGTTGACGACATCACCTTCACGCTGGAGGTCGCCGTCAACCAACAGCAGCGCGTGCCGCCGAACGACGCCCCGAAGCCGGGCCCACGTATCCGGCCAGAGCGTGACATTGACCATCCCTGTCTCGTCCTCCAGGGCCAGGAAGACCGTGCCCTTGGCCGTCATCGGGTGCTGTCGGGTCACGACCAGGCCACCGATCCGGACCCTCCCAGATGGCATCTCCGACAGTGCCGCGTTGGTCACCGCTCCGATCCGCTCGAGCACCGGCCGGAAGAGGCTTACGACCTGACGTCGAGCATCGAGTCCGATGACCGCATAGGCATCTCCGATCCGCTCCGACTCCGTGATTTCCGGGAGTTCCGGGGCATCGGTCGCCGGCAGGCGCAGATCCATCGGTCGACCGGCTGCCGCCGACCGCTTTCCGGCAGCCCTGCCTAGCCCACGCACCGCCCGGCCGTCCACTCGACCGCGGGACGCACCGGCCACCTCGCGGAGTTGCCACAGAAGTTCTCGGCGCGGTCGATCCAGCGAGTCCAGCGCCCCGGTTCGGATGAGCCGCTCGAGGACCTCCTCCGGCAATCCGGTCCGCTCCACGACCTCGGCCAGATCGTTGTACGGACCGCGCGACAGTTCCGCGTCGAGGAGCGCCTGGTGCTGCTCGCCGATCCCCTTGACGAGGTGCAACCCCAGCCGGACACCCCAGCCATCGGCCACCTCCGGGATCCAGCGCGCGCGCGCCTCGGCTGATGGGATCACGCAGGCCGGCGAGCGGACGGGCTCGGGTCGCGCTGCGATCCCCGCGCCCTCGGGGATGGGCTCGCCCGGACGACCCGCCCATTCGGTCGTGGTCCTGTATGACGAGGCGTTGATATCGACCGGCAGCACCGCCACCCCGTGCCGCTTCGTGTCGTTGACCAGGACCTCGACCGGGTAGAAGCCCATCGGCTGGGCATTGATGAGCCCGACCAGGAACTGAGCGGGATAGAACAGCTTGAGAAAGGCCGATTCGTAGGCGGTCCGGGCGAACGCCGCCGCATGCGACTTGGCGAACCCGAAACTCGCGAAGGCCGACACCTGGCGGAACAACTCCTCGGCCATCTCGTCGGTCATGCCCGGCTGCTGCAGGCAGCCCTCGACGAAGCGCCGATGCAGTTTCTCCATCTCCCGGTTCGAGCGCCAGGTGCCCATCGCTCGACGGAAACCGTCCGATTCGGCGGCGGAGAAGCCTCCGACCTCGATGGCGATACGCATGACCTGCTCCTGGTAGAGGATCACCCCCATCGAATCCTTGAGTGCCGGCTCCAGGCTCGGATGGAGGTAGGTCACCGGCTCGAGTCCTTGCCTGCGTCGGAGGAACGGGTGGACGGCGTTGCCCTGGATGGGGCCCGGTCGGATGATCGCCACCTCCACCACGAGGTCGTCGAGATTCTTGGGACGTGACTTCGGAAGGGTCTGCATCTGGGCCCGACTCTCGACCTGGAAGACCCCGACCGTGTCGGCTGCCTGGAGCATCGTGAAGACCTCAGGCACGTCCTCGGGCAGACGGTCGAGATCGAGACAGACGGCGCAATCGTGCTCGATCAACTGGAGCGCCTCGTCCATCGCGGCCAGCATCCCAAGACCGAGCAGGTCGAGCTTGATGAGCTTGAGTGTCTCGACATCGCGCTTGTCGAACTGGACGACGACCCGATCGACCATCGTGGCTCGTTCGATCGGGGCAATGTCGATGAGCGGTGCTGCGGTCACCAGCATCCCGCCCGAATGGATCGAGAGATGCCGCGGGAAGCCATCGATCCGGGCGCAGAACTCCAGCCAACGCTCCCAATCGGAAAGGCCAACGGTCGAGCCGCCACGGGGCTGGGGTCGTGATTCCGGCTCCACCCGGGCGACCGACGTGTGGGTGGCCGGCGGATCCCAGCGCGACGGCCGCCCGAGCTTGTCCGCGGCCCGCGGCGGCGGCTCGAGCTGGCCACTTTCCGGATCCACTCGCCGACCCTCGACGAGCGGCGGGCCGTTCAGCCGAGCGCGGTCCGCCTCGTAGCCAGTGCCCCGACCGGCCCGCAACCAGGCAACGCTCGCCGGGGTATCACCCGGGCCACCCTCGTCGTCGGTGCGTGCACCCGGACGTATCTCGGCGGCCGGAGCCAGGCGGTTCGGTCCCGCCGCGAGGCGACCACCACGGGCGTGGTTCAGTTGGCCCATCGCGTCGGTCAGGCCGCGCTCGCCGGTCAGGATCGCGCCGTCGGCGGCCCGCTCGGCCGGCCCCGACCCCTCCTCAGGCCGGCGGAAGAACTCGGCAAAACCGCCGTCTGCCTCCAGATCACGGCGAACCATGACCGAGTCGTAGGTCTCGAGTGCCTTGGCCACCCGGTCGACGAGCGGCCGAGGGAACCCCAGGGCATTGCCCACCTCGCGCACGGCCGAGCGCGCCCGGTACGTGACGAGATTGCAGACCATCCCGGTGTGCTCGGGGCCGTAGCGGCGGTAGACGTACTGGATGACCTCCTCGCGGCGCTCCGAACTGAAGTCGATATCGACGTCCGGATAGGTCGTTCGACCCTCGTTGATGAAGCGCTCGAACAGCAGGTTGTGGCGGATGGGTTCGACCCGGGTGATGCCCAGGACGTAGGCCACGATCGAACTCGCCGCACTCCCCCGGCCCTGGGCCGGGATGCCGCGCTCCTTCGCGAAGCGCATGAGATCCCAGCAGATAAGGAAGAACTCGGCGAGTCCGGTCTGCTCGATGACCCCCAGTTCGTGGGCGAGTTGCTTGACGACGGGCGGCGTGAGCGGGTGGTAACGCCGTCGGGCACCCGTCTGACAGAGCTCCACGAGATAGCTGAACGGTGTCTCCCCGCTCGGGACCGCAAAGCCCGGAAAGCGATACTGCTCGAAGCCGAGATCGACCGAGCACGACGCCGCGAGCTCCGCCGCTGTCGAGATCCCCGCCGTCCAGGCCTGGGCCGTCGTGCCACCGGCCGGCGGCCCGAGGGTCTCCAGCTCCGAACCCGACTTCAGGTACGACTCGCCGTCCGGCCGGCGCAGGTCCCCGAGCGTCTCGAGCGAGCGCCCGTGCCGGATCGCGGTCAGGACGTCGGCCAATTCGCGGTCCTCGGGACGAGCGTAGTGGACGTCATTGGTGACGACGACCGGCAGCCCGCATGCATCGGCCAGTGCCGCCGACTCCGTGACGAGCCAGTCGTCATCGGCCAGGAGGTGATGCGACAACTCGATGAAGAAGCCGTTGGTGACTGGGTCATCGCCGCGTCCGAAGAGCCTCGCGTACCGCTCGGCCACGGCTCGCGCGCCGGCGAGATCGCCCATCCGGAGACGACGGACCAACTCCCCGTCCCGACAGCCGGACAGCGCGACGAGACCGTCGGTATTCTCGGCCAGGAGCGCCTGGCTGAAGCGAGGCATGCCCTTCGTGCCGGCCATATTGGCCCGCGACACGAGCCGGCACAGACTCCGCCAGCCGACCTGCGAGCGAGCGAGCAGGACGAGATGGGGCCCGCGGACCCGTTCACCGATGCCTCGCAGATCCTCCTTGACCGGGTCGCGATGACCGGGCAGGCGGGCACGTGTCGGGCGCGGGCGGGCTGGCAGACCCTCGGTCGTGTCTGCGGATGGATTCGGGAGGCTGGCTCCCCGACGACGTCGTGGCCGCCGGGCCGGCACGACCACCCCGGCCGGGTCCGGCACCGCCGAGTCCAGCAACTCGATCTCGAGGCCGATCACCGGGTGCAGCCCGGCCGCCTCCGCCGCATGGACGAAGCGAACCGCGCCATACAGGCCGTTGTGATCCGTGACGGCCAGACCGGTCAGCCCCAGTTCGATGGCCCGCTCGACCAGGTCGTCCGGCGCCGACGCTCCGTCCAGGAACGAGAAGTTGGTGTGGCAGTGAAGTTCGGCGTACGGGGTCGGTGCCACGGGTCGCTCCGGTCGAAAAGCCGGCTGTCTGGGGGCCCGCTAGTATAGAACATCCGTTCTATGTTTGCTCCTACGTTCGCGGGAGCCCACCGAGACGTCGAAGGACGCACCCGAGCGTCGGTGCGGCCGGTCCCCGGGACGAGCGGGCTTGTCGAAATGCCGTCGCCGGGTGAAACAACCAGGCCGCGATCAGCGTCTCACGGACATGCACGCACAGAAGCGCCAGATCGCCCTCTCAGCGGCTCGCGTCGGGCTGCTGGTCGCGCTCGCGATGCTGCTGATACTGGACCTCCTTCCGGCGACGCTCGCGGCGCAGGCAGCGACTCGGTAGGCACCACATGACGTCTCGGCACCTGGGGTTCGAGACGACCGACGGCGCTCGACTGCGATGGTCGGGATGCCGACCGCCTGATCGCGTTGGTGAGCAACGGATCTGGCCACCGGGCCCCGTCGCTTTGGGGGCGACGGGGTCCTGACACGCTAGGATGCCGACATGACTATCAAGCGCGGCCGAATCGCCTTCGTGTTCGTGATCTCGGCGACCCTCGCCGCCTGCGGCTCAGGGTCGGCCAGCCTGGCGGTGTCGCCAGACGAGGGCGTGGCGACATCCGAACCAACGGGGGCGATCGGATCGCCACTGGCGCAGACAGAAACGGATTGGGGTCGTATCTGGGATCGCCTGCCCGCCGGATTCCCGACGGTCCCCGGGTCCACGCCCGGTGCGGAGACCGCGACCGGAGCCGCATCGGCCAACCTCGTCGTCGATGGCACCGAGGCGCAGGAGATCGCCACCTCGATGCAGACGCAGTTGGTGCAAGCCGGCTTTGCGATCGATGGGCTGTCCGGCCCGCTCGAGGACGGCGGCTACGTCCTGGACATGACCGGTTCCGAGGCGGGCTGCGTCCTCCAGGTCAGCGTGTCACCGATGGGCGGGCTCACCGCGATCACGATCCTGTA
>SPCO01000181.1 GCA_004525275.1 Thermomicrobiales bacterium
CACCAATCTTCGATTCCTCCGATGGCTGGTTCGCGAGCCGGTCGTCCAGGCCGGTGAGGCCCGGACCGACACGCTCGACCGGATCTGGCCACCGGACGATTGGGCCGAGCGGGTCGCCATCCCGGACGAGGCCTGGCAGGAGGCCGCGGCCGCGCTTATCGGAGACGGCCGTGCGTGGATGGGCGGTTGGCGCCTCAACGCTTCGCCCGCGCTCCGCGTGGCAGCGGACGGCCAGACCCGGTCGGTGGTTCCAGGTAGCGGCGCCGGTCCGGGCTTCGCCGCCATCCTGGTCGATGACACCGTCCATCTCGATCTCGCCGGCCGCAGCGTGGGGTTCACTCTTGCGCCGGCGCCGGACGTTGACGCGGCAGCCCGGGCAGCCGTCACGCACGGTGCCGCGAGCGCGATCGGCCCGGTCGATCTCGTTGCCCCGATGCCGGGCGCGGTCGTGCGCGTCCATGTCGAGGTCGTGGCGGCCGTCGCGCCCGGTGACCCCGTCGTCACGCTCGAGGCGATGAAGATGGAGCACGTCGTGGCCGCCGAGTCCTCCGGCCGCGTCGGCGACGTCCGCGTGCGCGCCGGTGACCAGGTGGCCCGCCGCCAACTGCCTGCGACCATCGAACCCTGACGGCCTGCGTTCGGGTACGCTCATCGGATGACCGAGCACGAGACCCCGTCGACAGCGCTGCCCCAGACCCGCGACGAATTGCTCGTCCTCCATCGCGAGACCCGTCGGCGAAGGAACGCCTCCAAGCACGGCAGCCCGGACCACGTCGCCGCGATCGAGCTGCTCGGCCGGATCGAGGTCGAGGTCGCCCGGATCGAGCGGGCGATGGATCCGCCCCTCGTCTGAGATGACCGAGCGGGTCCGCGTCTACGAAGTCGGCCCGCGCGACGGCCTGCAGAACGAGTCGGTGCCGATCCCGACCGCCACCAAGGCCCGGTTCATCGACCTCCTGACCGAGGCCGGTTTGCGCGAGATCGAGGCGACCAGTTTCGTGGCCCCGAACGCGATCCCGCAGCTGGCCGATGCGGACGACTTGATGCGTGACCTCGTCCGCGCGCCCGGCGTCCGCTATCCGGTCCTGGTGCCCAACCTGCGCGGCTTCGAACGTGCAGAGGCCGCCGGCGCCGATGCCATCGCGGTCTTCACCGCGACCACGGACGCCTTTACGACCGCGAACATCGGGATGACCGTGGCCGAATCGCTCGCGGCCTTCCGACCAGCCCTCGATCGGGCGGTGTCTTTCGGTTGGTGGCGGCGGGCCTACGTTTCGACCGCATTCGGCTGTCCATACACGGGACGGGTCGGACCGGCTCGGGCCGTCGAGGTGGCGCTGAGCCTGCTCGATCTCGGTGTCGATGAAGTTTGCTTTGGCGACACGATCGGCGTCGGCGTGCCGTCCCAGGTCGCGGCATTGACCAGACAGGCGGTGGATGCAGGCATTGCGCTGGACCGGATGGCCTTCCATTTCCATGACACGCGCGGCACCGCCCTGGCCAATGTATCGGCGGGGCTTGATGCCGGCGTGCGCTGCTTCGATGCTTCGACCGGCGGAACCGGCGGCTGTCCGTATGCACCGGGAGCCGCGGGCAATCTTGCGACCGAAGATCTGGTCTACCTGCTCGACGCATCGGGCTGGGAGTCGGGCGTCGACCTCGGAGGCGTATTGACTGCCGCTCGATTCATCGCCGACGCGCTTGGTCGTCCATTGACGACCAAGGTCGGGCAGGCCGGCGGCTGGGATCCAGCGACCGGTGCGTCACTCCGGGACCTCTAGGTCAAGCGCGCGGGAACACCGCGCGACGTTCTGCTATCGTCCGGCGAAATGGACGGTGTCGTGCTCGTTCTGAACCAGAACTACGAACCGCTCAACGTCTGCAACCTGCCTCGCGCCTTCCGCCTCGTGTTCGGCGAGAAGGCCGAAGTGATCGAATTCGATCATCAGGTGATCCGGACGCCGCGGACCGAATACCGCGCGCCCTCGGTGATCCGCCTCCAGTACCTCATCAGACGACCGCGGCCGCGGGTCAAGCTGTCCCGCCGAGAGGTCTTTGCCCGCGACAAGCACATCTGCCAGTACTGCGGCCGTCAGGCGCACGACATGACCCTGGACCATATCGTCCCGCGCCACCGCGGGGGTGGCCACACCTGGGAAAACCTGGTCACCGCGTGCAAGCCCTGCAACCATCGAAAGGGCGGCAAGACCCTCGAGGAAGCGCGACTGCGCCTGCTCCACCCGCCGTTCGAGCCACGCAGCGATATCTACTCGCTGTTCAAGTCATATCTCATCGATGAGAACAACGAGGCCTGGCGGACATACCTGTTCCTGGGGCGCAACTGACGGCCAGACCGGTCGGGTTCGAGGCCGCGATCCCGGATGCCGTCCTTGACCTGCTCCAGGCCCTCTGGGCTGAAGGCCACGCCGCGTTCCTCGTCGGTGGCTCGCTGCGAGACCTCGTGATCGGCCGGTTGCCGGCGGACTGGGATCTGGCATCGGATGCCCATCCCGAGCGGATCGTCGAGTTGTTTCCCGGTGCGGTCTACGAGAATCGATTCGGCACGGTTGCCGTCCGGCGCGCCGGTACGGTCTGCGAGATCACGACGTTTCGGACCGACCACGACTATGCCGATTTCAGGCGACCGCATCACGTCGAATTCGGCGATTCGATCGAGCTCGACCTCGCCCGCCGCGACTTCACCGTGAACGCCATGGCCTGGGGAGCTCGCCCCGGGCAGAACCCCTCCCTGCTCGACCCGCACGGCGGGCTGGCGGACGCACAGGCCGGGCTGTTGCGGGCGGTGGGTGATCCGGATGCCAGGTTCCAGGAGGATGCACTTCGGATGATCCGGGCGATCAGACTGGCGGCCACCCTGGGATTCGTGATCGAGCCCGCGACCTTGGCCGGGATCACGGCTCGTGCCGAGCTGGTCGCTCACCTGTCGGGCGAACGGATCGCCGCGGAGCTGGCGAAGCTGCTCGCGGCGCCGGTCCCGTCGGTCGGTCTTCGGTTGTGGCTCGATACGGGGCTCCTCGCGCCGATCTCGCCGGAACTGGCCGCCCAGCGCGGGATCCCCCAGAACAAGGTGCCCGGTGAAGACCTTTGGGATCACACGTTGCGCTCCGTCGATGCCGTTCCAGTCACCCGCTCGACCGTCCGGCTGGCCGCCCTGCTGCACGACATCGGCAAGGTCGACACCTTTGCTGACGGACATTTCGCCGGCCATGACGCCGTTGGGGCGGAGCTCGCTGGGCGCTTGCTCGATCGACTCCACGTGGCCCATTCGATCCGAAACCGGGTCGTCGACCTCGTGCGCAACCACATGTTCAGCTACGAACCGAATTGGTCGAACGCCGCGGTGCGCCGGTTCATCGCCCGGATGGAGGTTCTCGGTCCTGGCGCGCTGGAGGAGCTCCTGGAACTCCGGGAAGCAGACAACGTCGGGTCGGGCCTGCCGGCCAGGGCCGGTCTGCTCGACGAACTGCGCGCCCGCGTCGCGGCCGAGCTCGGTGGCGGCGTCGTGCTCGACCTGCATGGCCTGGCGGTGAACGGTGAGGACCTGATGACGGTGCTTGGCATCAAGCGAGGGCCGATCATCGGGCGGATCCTGGATGAACTGCTGGAACGCGTCATCGTTGATCCGGCACTGAACGAGCGCCAGACGCTGCTGGAGCTGGCGCGGGAATCTGTGGCGCGAGATCGATGATCGAATTGCTGCTCCAGGCCGAACGGGCGCTGTCGGTCGGGCTCCTCGATCGCGCCGAAACCCTGTATCGGCAGGTCGCGACGGCGGACCCGCAAAACTCGATCGCAGTCGTCGGCCTGTCGCGCGTCGCACTGGATCGTGGCGACGACCTCGAGTCGCTCGAACTGGCTCGCCGGGCCCTGGCCATCGACCCGGAGAATGCGGCCGCGCAGCGGATGGTCGCCCGCCTCGAGGAAGTGCTGGC
>SPCO01000050.1 GCA_004525275.1 Thermomicrobiales bacterium
GCAGAGCGCGCCCACGCTGCGGTCCTGATCGGCGAGAGCGGACCGACGCTTGAGGCGGCCTTCCGGGCGGCCGGCCTGGCCCGGACCGAGCGGGCTGACGATCTTGAAACGGCCGTCCGCCGCGCCGAGAGCATCGCGCGCAAAGCCCTTTCGGGATCGACGATCGAGCCGCGACCCGAGGCAACGGTGCTGCTGAGCCCGGCCGCGGCGAGTTTCGACATGTTCATCGACTACGCCGCTCGTGGACGAGCGTTCAAGACCATCGTCGCAGCGATCGCCGCCGAGCGAGCAGGAGAGGGCGACCGATGAATCTGGCCCCACCGATCCCGCGCCTGGAACGACCGAGGCGCGCTCCCGGCACCGGCGAGCCGCTCGACCGCGCGACGGCCAATCGGACGCCGGTCAAGAGTCGGGCGGGCGCGCTCCGGCGAGAGCGCCACCAGGCGGATTACGTGATCGTCGTCGTGGTCGTCGCCTTGACGGCGATCGGCATCCTGATGGTGTACTCGTCGTCGGCCGTCCGAGGCTACCTCCAGGATGCGGACACGTTCGCTACGGTCGGCCCCCAGATCCAATGGGCGGTGCTGGGGTTCGTCGCGATGGCCCTGATGATGCGAGTGGACTACCGCTATCTCCGCCTCGCCTCCGTCCCGTTCTACTTGTTTGCGATCGCCTTGCTGATCCTCGTCTTCGTGCCCGAGTTCAACATCGTGGTCGGTGGCTCGGCTCGGTGGTTGCGGCTCGGTCCATTGCCGGCGATCCATCCGGCCGAGATCGCCAAGCTGGCGCTCGTGATCTACCTGGCGCACTGGTCTGCCAAGCGAGGAACCCGCATCCACGGGTTCTGGGGTGGGACGGTCCCATTCCTGATCATCTTGGCGCCGATCGCTGTGCTCGTGTTTCGCGAGCCGGACCTGGGTACGACGATGGTCATCACCCTGACCGCGCTGACGATGTTCTTTGTGGCTGGGGCCAACCTCGTGCATCTCGCGGTCATGGCCGGTGGAGTGGCCCTGGCGATGATCACGGCCGGACTGCGTGGCTACCAGCTCGACCGGATCCGGGTCTGGCAGAACCCATGGATCGATCGACTCGGCGAGGGCTTTCACACGGTGCAGGGCTTGCTGGCGTTGGGCATCGGCGGGCTGTTCGGAACCGGTTTGGGCGAGAGCAAGGTGTTCGTGCCAAACGCCTTCAACGACTTCATCTTCGCGGAAGTCGGGCAGGAATTCGGGATGGTCGGTGCGGTCGTCGTGATCGGGCTGTTCCTGTTGCTGGCGTATTCCGGTGTCCGCATCGCGCTTGCCGCACCTGATACGTTCGGGGCGCTGCTGGCTGCCGGCATCACCGCATGGTTGTGTCTTCAGGCGTTCATCAACATCGGCGTGGTCGTGGCCCTGCTGCCGATCACCGGGATCACGTTGCCGTTCATCAGTGCCGGCGGCTCATCCCTCATCATCAGCTTTGCGGCGGTCGGGATCCTCCTGTCGATCTCGCGCGAAACGGTGGAGAAGGGGACGTGGAACGAAGATGCGACTGCTGATCGCGGCCGGCGGGACGGGCGGACACATCTACCCGGCACTCGCCGTGGCGCATTCGCTCGGCGCGACGCCTGACCCCCCAGACCTACGCTGGCTGGGCGGTCATCGCGGTCTGGAGGCCGCCATCGTGCCCCCGACGGGGATCCCGATGCGCCGACTCGCGGCACGCTCGCTGCGGACGACCGAGATGGACGTGCACGCGCTGCTCGATCCGATCCGATTGGCGGCATCGGTGCCGCAGGCCGCGGCGATACTTGCCGCCGAACGGCCGGCGGCGATCTTCACGACGGGTGGCTATGTTGCCGTGCCCGTCCTGATGGCGGCGGCCCCACTTGGGATCCCGGTCGTGATGTGGGACGGCAACGTGATCCCGGGTCGAGCCGTTCGGGCGACCGCCCGCCTCGCCGCGGCCCTGGCCGTCTCGTTCGAGGCCACCTGTCACGCGCTTGCGCCGGTCGCGCCAGGTCGGCCGTGTTATCTGACGGGTACGCCGATCCGCGAAGTGTCGGCGATGGATCGGGCGGAAGCTCGGGCCCGAATGGAGATCGAGATCGACGCGCGGGTCGTCCTCATCTTCGGAGGTTCGCAGGCGGTCCGAAGGTTCAATGCCGCCGTGGCCGACGCGCTGCCCGAGCTCACCCAGCGGGTCACGGTCATCCACGTGACCGGTGACGACGGGTACGCGCCAGCGCTCTCCAGCCGCGAGGTGCTGCCCGAGGCGGCTCGGGGTCACTATCGACCATTCCGGTTCCTGCGCGATGAGATGCTCGCGGCGTTGGTCTCGGCCGACCTCGTCGTCGGGCGTGCCGGTGCCTCCACCCTGGCCGAAGTGACCGCGCTTGGGGTGCCGATGGTCGTCGTGCCCTATCCGCATGCGGCCGGTCACCAGCTAGCCAACGCCGAGAGCCTGGTCGCCGCTGGTGCTGCCCGACTGATCACCGATGAGGCGTTCGATGCGAGGGCACTGCTCGATTCGGTCGCCGTGCTCGAGAACCCAGCCGCCTACGCGGCCATGACCGAGGCCGCCCGGAGTCTCGGTCGCCCGGGTGCGGCCGATGCGGTCGCCGAACTGGTCCTGGCCGCCGCTGCCCGCGCCCCGCTCCCGGAACCGGCGGCGATCGAGCAGCGAGCGCGGGAGCCCGCCGCATGACCGAGCCATTCGATCCCATCGCGACCGGGACCGAGATCCAGCGGCGGATCGGGGTCAAGACATCGCGCGACGAGCCGCTCGCCCGATTCACGACGATGCGGGTCGGCGGGCCGGCCGATCTCTTTGCGACGGCCCACAATGCTCACGAACTGCGCGCACTGGTCCGGTTCGCCCGGACACGCGGCCTGCCGCACTTCCTGCTCGGGCGTGGGAGCGATCTGGTGATCGCCGACGCGGGGATCCGAGGGCTCGTCATCCAGGTCCGCGCTGAGGGGTCACACGCGGATGGCGAACGCTACACGGCCGAAGCTGGCGTCCAAATGGCTCGCGCGGCCACCGAGACCCAGCGGGCCGGACTGACCGGGCTCGAATTCGGTCTGGCCATCCCGGGTACGGTCGGCGGCGCCGTGTGGGCCAACGCCGGCGCGCACGATGGCGATATCGCAGGCATCGTGGAATCGGCGCACGTCCTGGCCGCCGATGGGTCCGAGTCGATCCTGCCCGGAGAGGCGCTCGACTTCGGCTACCGGGACAGCCGGTTCAAGCACCCGGCCGATCAGGACCTGGTTACCGCGCGCGACGTCGTGATCGAGGCAACCTTCCGCCTGGCATCGGCCGACCCTGATGCGATCAAGACCAGACTCGACGAGATCCGCCACTGGCGTCAGGCTCACCAGCCGATCGGGCTGCCATCGGCCGGCAGTGTCTTTCGGAACCCGGTGGGCGACTCGGCCGGGCGGTTGATCGAAACGGCCGGCCTCAAGGGAGCCCGGGTGGGTGGCGCTGTCGTCTCGGAGAAGCATGCCAACTTCATCGTCAATGACCAGAAGGGCTCCGCCTCCGACGTCCGCCGCCTGGCCGAGCACGTCCGCGATACGATCCTGACCCGCGACGGGATCTCGCTGGACTTTGAGATCCAGTTCGTGGGCGATTGGTCAGCGCAGGGGGCCGAAAGATGACGTCATCGATGCGCCGTCCACGCGTCGTCGTCCTGCTGGGCGGGCCATCCGCGGAGCACGACGTGTCGGTCGTCTCCGGGACGGCCATCGCGGAGGCCCTGGCCGACGAGGGCCACCAGGTCGATCAGGTTCTCATCGACCTGGACGGGGGATGGTGGTGGCTGGCCGACGGCCACGTCCGAGAGGGAAGGCCGGCCGCCCTCTATGACGACCCGGCCGCCCTCGGGTCTGATGGACCGCACAGGGTCGGAGCCGCCATAGATCGTATGGCCGCGATGGAACCAGCTCCGGTCGTGTTCATCGCGCTGCACGGCCCGTTTGGCGAAGACGGCACGGTCCAGGCCCTGATCGAGGCGGCTGGGCTGGCCTACACCGGCTCTGGGGTGGCCGCGTCGGCGGTCGGGATGGACAAGACCCTGTTCAAGCGGATGTGCCGGGGCATCGGCTTGCCGGTCGTCGACTGGCGCGAGGTCCATGCTTCTCGGTGGGCGACCGAACCCGATGACGTCCGTGCCGAACTGGACGCCTTCGCGGCCGGCGCCGATGAACCACGGCTGATGGTCAAGCCGGCACGCCTTGGGAGCTCCGTCGGGATGACCCTCGTCCACGACAGTTCGGAACTCGGTGCCGCCCTCGAGACAGCATTTCATCACGATGCGGTCGCGCTGGTCGAGACGTACCTGGCCGGCGCGCGGGATCTGGAGGTCGCGCTCATCGGCGACGAAACCACTGGGCTCGAATTGTTCGGACCCGGTGAGATCGTGTCCGGCCACGAGTTCTATGACTACGAGGCAAAGTACACCGAGGGCCTGTCCGAGACGTCGACCCGCGCCGAAGTGAGCGATCGAGAGCGAGCGACGATGCGCAAGATCGCCCGCGATGCGTACCGTGCGATCGGCGCGACTGGGTTCGCGCGCGTCGACTTCCTGCTGGTCGGCGAGCGGATCGTGCTCTCCGAGATCAACACGATCCCCGGGTTCACCCCGATCAGCCTGTTTCCGACGATGCCCGCCATGGCCGGCTACACGTTCGGTTCGATCTGCAGCAAGATCGTCGAGCTCGGGGAGGCTCGCCATACCATGCGCGTCCGACGGCACCTCGGACCCGAGGACCTGCCGAGGTGAGCGGTCGTCCGATCGCGCGTCGGAGCCGCACCCCGTTGCCCGGTCGGCGGACGAAACCAGTCCGCCGCGCTTCGGCCGGCCTCTCCACGGTTCGGGCTGGCGCAGCGCTGGCGATGCTGGTCTCGGCGGCGGCCATCTATGGCGTCGGGGCCTCGTCGGCCTTCGCCTATTCGACGCTCCAGGTCGATGGCGTCCGTTTCACCGACCCCCAGGCGGTCGAGGCCGCGCTCGCCGAAGCGCGAGGCACGAATCTCTTCCGGCTGGCGACGAATCCACTCAGGACGGTCCTGGAGACCATCCCGACCGTGGCAGCCGCTCGCATCCAGGTCCGCCTGCCGGGGACGTTGGCCGTCACGATCGACGAGCGGCAGCCGATCGCGATCTGGGCGGTTGCCGACGAGCGATTTCTCGTCGATGGGAGTGGCCTGCTGTTCGAGCGGCTCAGCGGGGAGACTGGGGAGGAGGCTGCGCTCCCGGTCATCATCGACCGACGGGCCGCGTCCGTCGGTCTATCTGTCGGACTGTCCCTGGATGCGGTGGATCTCGACGCCGCGACGCGACTTGCATCGCTGACCCCGGCCGATGTCGGAAGCGCTGCTGCCTCGCTCGTGGTCGTCGTTGGCGATGAGAATGGATTCGTCGTCAACGCCCAACCCGATGGCTGGTCCGCCGTCTTCGGGTTCTACACACCAAGCCTTCGCTCGACCGAGTTGATCCCGGGTCAGGTCCGACTCCTGCGTAGCCTATTGTTCGAGCGGGAGCTCACCGTCGAGCGGGTGATCCTGGCGTCGGAGACCGACGGAACGTACATCCCGCGTTCGACTCCGCCGCCGGCGGAGACGCCGGGCCCGAGCAAGGCACCGTGAGGTGGCGCGCCGGGGTCGTGTCGGGTAGCCTTGGCCCGTGCTGTTACCCCTGCTCGGACTCCTGGTGGGCGTCCTTGCGGGCCTGGCTCTCAACGTCAACGTCGGGATCGAACTCAGTCGATACTCGGCCGTCGCGATCTTGGCGGCACTCGATTCAGTGCTTGGTGCCGTTCGGGCCGAACTCGACGGGGTCTACGACAATCGAATCTTCATCAGCGGGTTCCTGGTCAATGCGATCGTCGCCGTACTCCTTACCTTCATCGGGGATCGCCTCGGTCTGGACCTCTACCTGGTAGCCCTGATCACCTTCGGCTTGCGCATCTTCGATAACGTGGCCCTCATCCGGCGCCACTTCCTCTAACCTCGAACCTGGAACGGAGACGAACGAAACGGTGGAACGAGAAGCGGTCCTCGTCGGCATCGACGTCGGCACGAGCAAGGTCTGCGCGCTCATCGGTGAGGTGAGCCACGACGGCCGATTGACGATCATGGGTCACGGTACGGTCCCGGCCTCAGGCCTGAAGAAGGGCGTGGTCATCAATATCGACCAGACGGTCCGTTCGATCGCCGACGCCGTGGAGCGGGCCGAACGTCTGTCCGGCTGGAAGATCGACCGCGCCTTCGTCGGTGTCGGCGGTCAACACGTCGACAGTCTCAACTCGCGCGGTCAGGTGGCGGTCACCGCCCATCATCGTGAGGTCACCCGGGAGGACGTCAATCGAGCGATCGAGGTCGCCCGGGCCGTGTCTATCCCATCCAACCGGGATGTCCTCCACGTCGAACGTCGCGGCTTCACCGTGGATGGCCAGGAGGGCGTCAAGGACCCGCTCGGCATGAGCGCACTGCGGCTCGAGGTGGAGACCCATATCGTCACGGCGTCGGCCACCGCGGTCCAGAACCTGACCAAATGCGTCGCGGCCGCCGGTGTCAAGATCGACGAACTGGTGGTCGATGGGCTCGCGTCGGCGGAGGCAGTCCTGACCGAGACCGAAAAGGAGCTCGGCGTCGCTGTCGCCGACATCGGTGCCGGCACGATCGATCTGGCCTTGTTCCAGGATGGATCGCCGTTCCATACCCGGGTCCTGCCGGTCGGCGGTGCCAACGTCACCAACGACGTCGCGATCGGCTTGAAGACGAGCATCCAGGTGGCCGAGGAACTGAAGATCCAGCACGGGACGTGCGACCTGGCCTCGATCACCGAGGACGAGCAGATCAACGTGTCGGTCCTGGGCGAGGCCGCGGGCCGGACGGTGAGTCGCCGCGAGGTTTCGCAGATCATCGAAGCCCGGATGCGCGAGACGTTTGAATTGCTGCGTAACGAGATCCGGGCGGCCGGGGTGGGCATGCTGCCGGCCGGAGTGATCCTGACCGGTGGCGCATCGCAACTGGCCGGAGCCGCCGAGCTGGGTCGTGAGGTTCTGGAGATGCCGGTCCGGGTCGCAGCCCCGGCGGGCGTCGGCGGCCTCGTCGACACGCTTCTCAACCCAAGCTACAGCACGTCCTTCGGGCTGCTCCGCTGGGGCGCCGCGAGTTTGACATCAGGCGAGCCAACGCGCTACGAGTCGGCGCCGGCCGGCGGGGGCCTCGGCCGCATCCGGGACGCGTTCCGCAGCATTTTCCCCTGACGCAGGCTGAGGATGCCGGTGCACTCGAGCACCGGCCGGGCGAACGGCCGCGGGCGGCTCACGATGTTCGACATCCATTCCCGAGCAGCGGGCGTTATACTCCGGCCAACCCAGAGGGATCCGCCCCGTACCGGCTACGTTGCGCGGGTCCGACCGAGTCACGACACGTCGCGAATCGCCCCGCTTGAGGGACGTTGAGGAGAGCCCGATGCCGTTGCGTTCCGATTCCGAGAACTTCGCCCTCATCCGCGTGATCGGGGTGGGGGGCGGTGGCAGCAATGCTGTCAACCGGATGATCCGCGCCGAGATGATGGGAGTCGAGTTCATCGCCTGTAATACGGACGCTCAGGCGCTCCTGCAGGCCGATGCCCCGCACAAGATCCGGATCGGCGACAAGATCACCCGCGGCCTCGGCGCCGGCGGTGACGCGACGATCGGTCAGCGAGCCGCGGAGGAGGACTCCGAGAAGATCAGCCAGGCGTTGGTCGACTCGGACATGGTCTTCATCACCGCTGGACTCGGCGGTGGCACAGGCTCAGGCGCGGCTCCCGTGGTGGCCCAGATCGCCAAGGAGACGGGGGCACTCACGATCGGTGTCGTGACCAAGCCCTTCGCGTTCGAGGGCGCCAAGCGCAAGCTGGTCGCAGAGCGGGCCGCGGAGGAGCTCAAGACCCAGGTCGATA
This sequence comes from Thermomicrobiales bacterium, assembly GCA_004525275.1. Lineage (GTDB taxonomy): Bacteria > Chloroflexota > Limnocylindria > Limnocylindrales > CSP1-4 > SPCO01. Next base: position 7,949 of record SPCO01000050.1, read on the forward strand.
CGCTGATCACGATCCCCAACGATCGCCTCAAGGATGTCGTCCAGAAGAACACCAGCATCCTGGACGCGTTCCGGGTCGTGGACGATGTGCTTCGACAGGGGGTCCAGGGGATCAGCGACATCATCACGATGCCTGGACTGATCAATCTTGACTTTGCCGACGTCCGGGCGATCATGCGCGACGCGGGTTCGGCACTGATGGGCATCGGGCGTGCTTCCGGCGAGAACCGCGCCGTCGAGGCCGCTCGGATGGCCATCGCCAGCCCGCTCCTGGAGGTCGACATCGCCGGAGCCCAGGGCATCCTGTTCAACATCACCGGATCGTCAAGCCTCAGCTTGTACGAGGTGACCGAGGCGGCCGAGGAGATCCGGGCGGCGGCAGACCCCGAGGCCAACATCATCTTTGGGACGAGCCTGAACGAGCGCCTTGGTGACGAGGTCATGATCACGGTCATCGCCACGGGTTTTGACGGTGGTCGCAAGCGCCAGGCCTCCAGCGCGGATGCGGCGTCCGGAGTCATGGACTCGTCAGCTGACGGGCGACCATCGCGCGAACGGGATTTCCTCGAGGAGCTCCAGCGCCAGCGCGATGCCGTCGCTGACGGCGGATCGGCGTATCCGACCTCGACGCCGTTCGATGACGACGTCGCCGCGATCGTGGTCCCGCGTGCGGAGCGCTCGGTCGGGGAGAGCCAGGTGGCCAAGCGACC
>SPCO01000010.1 GCA_004525275.1 Thermomicrobiales bacterium
GATGACGCCGCGATCGAGCAACTCGTCAGCGACACGCTCGACGATGTCGCGATCCGCAATTCCCCACGTTTGCCGACCGCGACCGAGGCGCGGGCGATCCTGCAACGGGTCGCCGGCTGACAGTCGCATCCAGCGCCGCTGTCCGGGCGCTGATGCTTGATCCTGGGCAGCCCTTGAGTCCTCCCCAGCGTATGCGCGTAGGCGGCATATTTCGGGCGCCCCGGGACGTGGCGACCCGGCCGCGCCCGATGGCTGGGAGCCGCCAATGGGTGATGTGAGACAGCGCGATCCTTTGAGGAGGTGCTGGACTTTCGCATCAAGCTGGGCGTAGTCTCCAAGGCATCCGGGCCGACGCTTGGGAAGGGGTAAGCGGACGCCAGCAAGGTCTCAACGGAGGGAAACGCCTTGGCCCTTGAAAGGCCCTGGCCAGTCATCCTGCTGCCGGGCGGCATCCTCCCGGCCCGGCCCGCCTACGAGGCCCTCCTGCCCGAGTTCGGCAACGACATCGACGCAAGGGTCAAGGACCTCGAGATGTACGCGGGCGGGACGGTCCCACCGCCGGATTACAGCCTTGAGACTGAGGTCGAGGGTATCCGCCGAGTAGCCGACGAGGCGGGATTCGACACCTTCCATCTCGTTGGTTACTCGGCCGGCGGAGCATCGTCGCTGGCCTACGCATCACGCTCGCCAGACCGGCTTCGTAGTCTCGCGCTGATGGAGCCGGCGTGGGCCGGACAGGAGGGGCAGTCCCCCGAAGAAGCCGCCGTCTTCGAGCGATTCCGTGCGATCCCGAACCTGTCGCCCGACCGGATCATGCCCGAGTTCGTCCGAACGCAACTCGCCGACGGTGTCGAGCCCGCGCAGCCGCCACCCGGTCCGCCGCCACCCGGTCCGCCGCCACCCTGGATGGAGTCTCGGCTCGCGGGCATCGGTGGGTTCCTGCGCGCATTCGACGCGTACGAGCCCGACTTCGAAGTATTCCGCCGATTCGAGCGTCCGGTGTACTTCGCGCTGGGCGGGCGGGGCAACCCGGACCTCTACGCGCGCATGGCTACCCGGCTGGGCGGGGTATTCCCGGATTTCACGCTTGAGGTCTACGACGACCGCCATCATTTCGATCCACCGCATCGCATCGAGCCGACACGCCTGGCGGCGGCATTACGTGAGCTCTGGGCCCGCGCGGAGTCGAAAGACGCCTCGTCCATCTGACGTCGTTTCGGGCGACATCGCCGGTACGCCAGGCGCGCCCCAACCCGCGATGCCTCGCCTCCGAGCGTTATGCCGCCTATGGGCATCAGGTCCAAGGGCGCTGACCAGCGGCTCAGATCAAGCATCAAGCCGGATGGCGCTGCGTCGGACCCTAGACGAGCGGGAGCACCTCACCGATGAAGCGCTCGAACGTCTCGACGTCGTATGGGGCGGGCTGCTCCGAGATGACCGTTCGGAACCCGAGATCCACGTACGGTCGGAGCCGGTCGGCGATCTGTTCCGGGTTGCCGTTCCAGAAGGTGTCGTCGTCGGCGACCTCGGCCATCGGTGTGCGGTTATGGGCGATCGCCGCGCGCCAGACCGCGTCCGCCTCGGCCTCGGTATCGCGGATCGTGAGCTTGACCCCGAGCGTGAATTCGATCTCGCCGATGTCTCGACCGACTGCGTCGCAGTGTCCCCGCAGCACATCCACCTTGTGAGCCATGAACTCGACCGGACCCATCGCGTTCCACATATCGGCATAGCGGGCAACCGTGCGAAGCGTCTTCTTCTCGCCGCTGCCCCCGATCATGATCGGTAGGCGCGCCTGGACGGGTACTGGCTGCTGGCGCAGATCGTCGAACGCGTAGCGCCCGCCCGGCTCCGATGTCGCCGGCACACCGGCGAGGAGCCGGCGCATCGCCCCCACCGATTCGTCCAACCAGTCGAGACGCTGACCGAAGCCCGTCCCGAAGTCGATGCCGTGGGCCCGGTGCTCTGGTTCCATCCAGGCACCGCCGATGCCCAGGATCGCCCGGCCGGCGCTCGCGTGGTCGAGCGTCGTGGCGGTCTTGGCGACCAGAGCCGGGTTGCGGAACGTGTTCGCGCCGACGAGCAGACCGAGTCGCGTCTGCTCGGTCTCGCGGGCCCAGGCGTTGAGGAGCGCCCAACCCTCGAAGATCGGCTGATACGGGTCGCCGAAGATCGCATACAGGTGATCCCACGTCCACAGATGGGCGTAACCCAGACGGTCGACCCGTTTCGCGGCATCAAGCATCTCATTCCAGGTCGCGGCCTGGCTCCACAGCAGGATCCCTGCCTTGACTTCGGACATTCGGCCCCTCCTCGGATCGAGTGTAGTCGGGTTGGGCTAAGCGACACCCCGAACATCGAGGACGCGACCCCAATGGAACACGCGAACAGCGACCAGGACCCCGAATGCGGCCAGCACGAGGATCGCTGCGGCGGCCACCGAGGCGTCCAGGTCGCCGCCCTGGAACTCCGAATAGACGACCAGCGGCAGCGTCTGGGTCCGGCCCTCCACATTGCCCGCGAACATGATCGTCGCGCCGAATTCACCCAAGGCCCTGGCCCAGGTCATGACCAACCCTGCGGCGAGGGCTGCGCCGGCAAGCGGGACCGTGATCCCCTGGAAGAGTTGGCGTTCCGAGGCGCCATCGACGCGCGCGGCATCCTCCACGTCGCGATCGACTCCCGCGATCCCCGTCCGGGCCGATCGGATGAAGAACGGAGCCGACACGAAGGTCTGGGCCAGGATCACCGCGACCGTCGTGAACGGGACCGAGAACCCGACCAACTCGAACGGTGCCGCCAGGACACCGCGCCGTCCGAAGACGAGCAGCAAGGCCAGACCCGCCACGGCGGGCGGCAGGACGATCGGCAGGTCGACGACGGCCTCGAGCAAGCCGCGACCGCGGAACCGATGGCGCGCCAGCACGAATGCGAGCGGCAGGCCGAGGGCGACCGTGATAAGCAGGCTGATGGCCGTGGTAACGAGGCTCAACCACAGCGCATCGAGCACGACCGGCGAAGCGACGGCCACCGCCAGCGATCCGTCAAGGACGGCCCGTCCGACCAGCGCGACGACGGGCAAACCCAGGAAGAGGGCGAACAGCCAGGCGACGAGACGCAGCGAGCGCTCGCCCCAACGGCCGCGCTGGGCGGCTGCCCCACTGCGTCCCGCGGCAGTCTGGATCATGTCGGCGCCATGAACCCGAACTCGGACAGGAGCGCCTGTCCGTCGGGTCCCGCGAACCAGGTCAGGAACGCCTGGGCCGCCTCGGGGTTCGGAGACGTCTTGATGACCACGCCGGCGTAGGACGCCCGGACATTGGCGGCCTCGGGCAGCTCGATCGTCGTGACCTTCGTCGAGGCTCTCGCATCCGTCACGTAAACGATCGCCGCATCACCTTCCCCGAGTTCGATCTTGGCGATGGTCGCCCTGACGTTGTTCTCCTTCGAGACGATGTTGGCGTCATAGGCGCCCGGAAGATCGAGGGGAAAGGTCGGCTGCGTGGCGAGGTTGGCGACGACCTGCGTGGCGTACTTCGTGATCGGAACCTCGTCGCCGGCCGCGATGATCCGCACGCCTGGTTTTGCCAGGTCGGCTGGGGTCCGGATCCCCGCCGGGTTGTCCAGCGGCACGATCACGGCCAGCTGGTTGACGGCGAACGTCTGCGCTCCCCCGGCTGCCAGCCCCTGGTCCACGAGCGCCTGCGGGTTCGCGGCATCCGCCGACAGAAAGACGTCCACGGGAGCTCCCTGTTCGATCTGGATCTTCAGGGCGGACGACGAGTCGGTCGAGAGCGTTACGTTCGTCCCAGGATGGGTGACTTCGTAGTCGGCCGCAGCCCGGGTCAGGACACCCTTGAGCGAGGCGGCCCCATAGATCGTCAACTCGATCGATGATCCGCCGCCACCGCACGCCCCCAGGGTCATGGCCAGCCCGACGATCGCGGACGTGATCGGCCGACGGCTCACCCGCCGGGGATCTCCACGATGACGTTGGTGGACTTCACGACGCAGACCGCTTCATCGCCGACCTTGAGGTCAAGGTCCTCGACCGCCTCGGCCGTCATGAGACTGACCAGTCGATGCGGGCCGGCGATCACTTCGACCACCGCGGCGACTCCATCACGCTCCACTCGGCTCACGATGCCGGGGAATCGATTGCGGGCGGATTGGGCCACGATCGGCCGATCCGTGGCGAGGCGGCGTCGGTCGCCCATGAGCCGCGCGACCTCATCGATCGCCACCAGGCGCTGGCCGCCATCGGAGCGCTCCATCCGGAGCCGACCTTCGGTCTCCCAGCGTCGGAGGGTCTCGACAGAAACGCCGAGCATCTCCGCGGCCTGACCGACGCGGAGGCGAGATGAACCCTCTCGTTGTTTCGCCATACCGATGAAGTATGGGCAAAACAAGACCTAATGTCTAGGTGTTCATGGCAACGTAGCCAGGTCACCATCGATGACCGCTCGGTCGTCGGCGTCCGCGATCGTGTCGAGGGCGGCCACTGCCTTTGCCTTCCAGGTCGCAACCTGCTCGAGATCCCCGGAGACCAGGAAGGCGCGCGCCATCCCTTCATAGGCCGAGGCGATATCCCAGTCCTCGCCTGGGCTGACCTCGTTCATCGCCAGGCATCTTCGGGCGTGCCAGAGCGCCGGTTCGCTCCGACCGAGGACTGCGTACACGCGCGAGCACAGCCACTCGCCCCTGGCCAGACGGATCGGCTCCACCCCAGCGATCTCGCCCCAGTGGTAGCGGGATGCATGCGCGCTGTGGATCAGCTCGTCGGTCTGCGCGGCGGTCCGATCGGCGATCCCGAGCAAGTTCCAGGTGTGGTTGAAGAGCGCAACCGCGAGGCTTCGTCGGGTCGCTGGATCGAGGTCGATCGCGGGCGGGAGCGTCGTATCGTCTGTGTCGTCGGTGCTCATGAAGGTCGAGCCCTCCTTGGTTGGTCGCTTACGCACGGCCGATACGCGCCGTCAAGCGCGCCTGTCAGGCGCACGATTCGGATACTCGTGCTCAGCCGGACCCGAGAATCGACGAGATTTGGACGAATCCGGCAATGGCCACGCTCAGCTGTCCCTGAAACGTTTCCCACAGGCGCGGCCGCCACTGGCGCGGTCGCCCCACGCGCGGTCGCCCGCCACTGGCGCGGTCGCCCCACGCGCGGTCGCCCCCCACTGGCTCGCTCGCCCCACGCGCGGTCGCCCCACGCGCGGTCATCCGTCGCGCTGCGTAAACCTACGCCTCGTCCAACTCGCGGTCGATCGCGCGCAGGATAAAGCGCGCCGCCTCTGCGCTCTTGCCGCCGAGTCGCTCCCCGTCATCCTGTTCGAGGGCCCGCCTCAGATCGCCGAGATAGAGGTCCATGGACGGCGTGCGAGCCAGGTCGCCGGCCGCGAACGCCGCATCCAGTCGTGCCGCGACGGCCCGGGCGTTGTCGACCGTATGGCCCTTGGCCGCGATCGATTCGCGGACCTCGGCGCGGGCCGTCGCCGCAGCCGGTCCCTTCGTCGTCATCGCCATCTCCCAAACGTTCGCCGCCGGCCGTCCCCACCCCCGGCCGGGACTGGCTCCGGCCGAGGCGGATCGGGCTGCAGCGGCGCGGCCCCCGCCACTTCGGTGTCCGGACGCGCCTTCCGCGCATTCCGCGCAACGCGCCAATCAGGTTCCAGGACGCTCATGCCAACCTCGTCCCACCAGCGTCCGTCGCGCCAGATCGACTCCCGCGAACGGCCTTCCATGACGAACCCGCAGCGTCGATACGCGCGGATGGCGCGCTCGTTGAACTCGAAGACGAAGAGTGCGATCCGGTGGAGACCCATCGTCCCGAAGGCGTGATCCAGCATCATCGCCGTCGCCTCGGTCCCGAAGCCACGGCCCCAGACGTCCGACTCGCCGATCGTGATGTGGTAGAGCGCCGATCCGTTGTCGCCGTCGAGTTGGCTGAACGCGCAGGTCCCGACCAGTCGATCCGACGTCTTCTCATGGATCGCCATCGCCATCGTGCTCGTGCCGAGGACTCGAGCTTCGAAGAACCGCTCGATCTCCTCCGGTCGCATGGGTGTCGCCTGGTAGCGGGCGAGCCTTGCGATCTCTGGGTCCGCATACCAGCGCTTGAAGGCGGGCAGGTTCTCCGGGACGTGTTTGCGGAGAACGACCCGTTCACCTGCCAAGGCCTCCGGGAACCATGCTGGCTGCGCCATTCCCGGCACGGTATACCATCCCGACATGCGTCGCTGGAGCGAGCTCGCCGAGCGCCTCGCGGCGACCACGCGGACTTCCGAGAAGACCAAGCACACGGCCGAGTATCTCCGTTCACTGAGCCCGACGGAGCTGCCGATCGCGACCGTCTTTCTGACCGGTCGGCCATTCGCGGAGGCGGACCAGCGGGCGCCCGGACTCGGGTGGTCGGCGATCGCCAGCACCGTGACCGCACTCGTCGGCCTTCCGCGCACCAAGCTCAGCGAGGCATATGATCGCTCGTCCGATCTCGGGATCGCGGTGATGGATCTCCTCGCGTCGGCCGGTCACGAACCGCCTCCGGGCACGTCACCAACCCTCGCTGACGTGTCAGACGCCTTCGGCGCCATCGAGGCGGCATCCGGCCCGTCCGCGAAAGCATCCGTCCTCCAGGCGCTGCTCGCGCGCGCCGACCCGCTGACGGCCAAATACATCGTCAAGGTGCTCGCTGGTGACTTGCGGATCGGTTTGCGTGAGGGACTGCTCGAAGCCGCCATCGCCCGGGCATTCGATCGGAGTCTGGATGACGTGAAGTGGGCTGGGATGCTCGTCGGCGACGTCGGGATATTGGCCGGCCTTGCCCGGGACGACGCGCTCGAGAGCGCGGCCCTGGCCCTGTTCCACCCGCTCAAGTTCATGCTTGCGTCCCCGGCCGAGGACGCCGCGGAGATCGTCGCTCGCCTGGGCCCGGAGGTTTGGGTCGAGGACAAGTACGACGGGATCCGGGCTCAGTTGCACAAGCGCGGGCCAGAGGTCCGCCTCTACTCGCGCGACCTGCACGATGTCAGCTCCGGGTATCCGGAGATCATCGAGTCAGCTACCGTCCTCGGCTGGGACGGGATCCTCGACGGCGAGATCCTGGCCTGGCGCGACGGTGCCGTGCTGCCGTTCATGGCTCTCCAGACGAGGCTCGGACGCAAGGCCCCTACCGAAGCCATCCAGTCCGAGGTCCCGGTCATCTTCGTCGCGTTCGACGCCCTCGCCCTCGGACCGGGTGATGACGCTCCAATCGAGCCACTGTTACGCGTCCCGTTGGTCGACCGGCGCAGGCAGCTCGAAGCGCTTGACCTGCCGCCGATCGACGCGGGCGGACGCTTCGCCCGTTCCCATCTGATCGCCGCCAGCGACGCCGATTCGCTCGAAGTCGCCTTCATCGAGGCGCGCGGCCGGCGTAACGAGGGCTTGATGGTCAAGGATCCATCCAGCACCTACGCTCCCGGCCGGCGCGGTCTCGGCTGGCTCAAGATGAAGAAGGCGCTGGCGACAATCGATTGCGTCGTCGTCGGCGTGGAGGTCGGCCACGGCAAACGCCATGGCGTCCTGTCCGACTATACGTTCGCGATCCGCGACACGGGATCAGGCAAGCTGGTCAATATCGGCAAGGCCTACAGCGGATTGACTGACGCGGAGATCGCCGAGATGACCCGCTGGTTCGAAGCTCACACGGTCGCTCGTTTCGGGCGCTACCACCAGGTCGAACCGACGGTCATCGTTGAGATCGCCTTCGACGTCATCGTCCGCTCCAAACGTCACGGCTCTGGGTTCTCCCTGCGGTTCCCCCGGATCGCGGCGCTGCGGCCCGACAAGACGGTCGACGAGATCGATAGCGTCGAAACGGTGACTGCCCTGTACGAGGGTCTTCAACAGGGCGCCGAATATCTGGTCACCGCCGGCGCCCGGGGCTAGCGGTCGACCGGCAGGTCGAGGCGGTTCCCCCAGTCAGCCCAGCCCCCGTCGTACACCGAGACATCCTCGTGCCCGAGCAGGGTCAGCACGAAGGCCAGTTTGGCGGCCGCGACCCCGGAACCGTCGTAGCAGACCATTCGATGGCCGCGCGTCACGTTGGCTGCGTTCAGGAGATCGCGCAGCGCCGCACCATCTCGGAGGCGCTGACCGCCGGGTTCACTCATGGCCCCGACCGGCACGTTGACGGCTCCGGGGATGTGACCAAGCCGTCTCGTGTTGCCCTCGAAACCGCGGTACTCGGCTGGCGCTCGCGCGTCGAGCAGCGTGACGTCCGGAGAACCGAGCAGGCCGCGCACGTCGGCGGTCGTGAGCCTCGTCCGGTTCGGGCCGCGCGCCGTGAAGCCGCCGGACGCCGGCTCGACCCGGGCATTGGATACGTCGCGACCATCGTGAACCCACTCTGGATACCCGCCATCGAGGATCCTGACCGAGATCAGGCCATAGGCGCGCAGACTCCACCAGGCCCTCGCGGCGAACAGGCCCTGGCTGTCGTCGTAGACGACCACGGTGGTGCCATCCGCGATCCCGGTTCGAACGGCAAGGGCGTTCATCCGATCCGGGCTGGCCAGCAGGATGGTTTCGCCGCGCTCGCCCTCGTCGACGAGCTCCTTCCGCCAGTCGACGAGCGTGGCCCCGGGGATGTGGCCCAGGGCGTGCAGTTCCCCAGCACTGCCGTCGGGCCGCCAACGCATGTCCAGGACCCGGATCTCGTCGCGCTCGAGGTTTTCCGCGAGCCACTCCGCCGTGGCAAGAAGTTCCGGGCGGGCCAAGCCACTCATGGTCGGTATCATACGGGCCGTGGTCGTCCCCTCCATGCCCGATCCGGAAAAGCTGGCGGCCGTCCGAGCCGCCATCCCGGCGCTTGGGGCGGGGATTTACCTCAATACCGGGTCGGCGGGTCCCATCCCTGCCGAGACGGCCGCCGCGATGGCCGAGATGTCCACCCACGAGCGTGATCTGGGGCGCGCTCATCCCGAGCATTTCCTCGCCCTCGTTGAGCGTATGGCTGAGGCGCGGGCCGGCGTGGCCGCGGTCCTCGGTACTGATGTCGACGCGGTCGCCCTGACCCATTCGACGACGGAAGGCATGAACCTCGCCTGCCTGCTTCCGGATTGGCGATCGGACGGCCGCGTGGTCACCAGCGTGCATGACTACCCTGGTGTCCTTGGCGGCCTGTACGCCCTCCGAGATCGGACCGGGGTCGAGATCGAGTTCGTCGACGCCGGCGACGACGGCGACGATGCCCGCACGCTCGCCGCATTCGATACCGCGATCGGACCCGGCACCCGCCTCGTGGTCCTCTCGCATGTGCTCTGGACGACCGGCGCGGTCCTCCCGGTCGCGGCGATCGCGGCCATGGCTCACGACCGTGGCGCGCTGGTCGTCGTCGATGGAGCCCAGGCCGCCGGCGCGATCCCATTTCGATTCGACGAGCTCGGCGTCGACTTCTACGCGCTGCCGGCGCAGAAGTGGCTGCTCGGGCCTGAGGGAATGGGCGCCCTCGTCGTCGATCGTGCCGCAACCGATCGATTCATCCCATCGCAGGCCGGTTGGTTCAGCTTCGAACGTGCGGATGGGCGGGGGATGGGGGACTGGTGGTCCGATGCGCGGCGCTTCGAAACGACCGGCTTCCACGCGCCGTCGGTCGCCGGGATGGCCCGCTCGATCGGCTGGCTATCCATGTATGTGGGTCTCGATTTCGTGTATCGGCGTGGCGCGGCGATGGCCTTGGCCGCCGCTGAGCTGCTGACCTCGATCCCAGGCGTCACCGTGCTGACTCCCAGACATGCCATGGCCGCACTGCTTACGTTCACGATCGAGGGGTGGCCGCCGGAGACCGCCGCCGAGGAACTCGGTTCGCGAGTGTTCGCAATCGTCCGGACGATCCCGACCCTTCGGGCGCTTCGCATCAGCCCGGGGTTCTTCACCACCCAGGACGAGCTGGAACGGTTTGCCGAGGCTGTCGCCCTGCTCGCTGCGAATACACCGGAGACCATGCCGGCCCGGAGGATCCTGACCATCCTGGGAGAAGGGTGACCGAGCCACGAGACCCCGCAACCTTGCCTCGCCAGCGCTCCTGGGCGGAGGTCCGCTGGCGGCAGTTTCGTCGGGCGCCACGCCCGGTCGTCCGCGCGGTCGCGGCCAGTCTCACCGTGGCGGTCGTGCTGGCCGTCATGTATCTCGTCTATGACGTCGCCCTCGGCCAGGGGGCGTCGTTGCCGGGTGGGGACCTGCGCACGCTCGCGATCACGGTCTACGTCGTCCTCGTGCTGCTGATCGGTAGCGTCGTGACGTACCTCGTCGTCCCGCAACCGACCGGCTCCGGAACGGTCGCGAGACGGAGTGTGTGGAGCGCCGCGCTCGGCTTCTTCGCGGCGGTCCCGATCGCCTATCTGGTGATGGTCGTCGCGGTCCAGATCGTCCGGCCGCTGCTTGGATGATCGTGGGTAGATGGTGCGTGTCGGCACCATTTCCCGACCAGGACCTTTGGCGTTGTGGCACAACGCGACGATTTCGCGGTACGCTCCTCGCGCAATCATCTTGGCGTGACTCGCTTGTTCCTGTCGCGCCATTCGCTCTGAGGATTCGCGCGTGTCTCTAGACGAACAACATGTCGCGCTGCCGAAACTATATGGCGCGCCCGCCTACGCTCGGCCACCCAAGCTGGCGACCGGGACGCCCCGTCCGTTCGATCCGGATGAGATGCCCCTGGCGGTCTACCAGGCCGAAGAGCAGCACGAGGACGCGCCCGCTTTCATGGGGCAGGCGACCTCGGGCGATGGCGCCGACGAGCTCCTGCGGCCTCGAGCATTCAGTCTTCAGCGTCTGACGGGTCGCTTGCGTCGCGGCGGCGCCTGACCTCTCGGACTGGGCCGGCCGCATTCCGGGTGTAGCATCGCCCTCGAGGGGGAGTAGCTCAATCGGTTAGAGCGGCGGGCTTATATCCCGCTGGTTCCAGGTTCGAGTCCTGGCTCCCCTACCACGTTCCTGACGCTATGGCCTTGCCGTCGCCCCGTGGATGAGTGTCGCCAACCGCCCGCGACGTCCATGGTTCATGCTGCGCTGGCGCGGCAAGGCGGCGATCCAGTCCGGGATCTGTGCCTCGGTGATGACCGCGCATACCGGCGATCGCGCGATCGACAGGTCATCCGTGATGACCACGGCGTAGACCCGAATGACGAAGTCCAGGTCGCCATGGTTGAGCCAGTGGCGGACCCGGTCAGCATCGCGGGCGGCACGGTCGAGTGGATGCTCGGTCGGCAGCCAGCCATCGGCGGTTCGTGTCTCCCAGTAAGCCCCGACGCGTCTGAGTGCTCCGTCGGTGCCAAGGTCGTGCACGACGGCTACCCCGAATGGCCCGACGACCACTACGGGAATCGGGCGACCGCCCTGGGGGACGACATTGACAGCAACGTCGACATCAGACGGCAGGCTGGCCATGGCCCGAACCATCGGAGAAGGTCGTCTGGCCATCAAGCGAACCGCCGCGACGATCCTGGCCAGTCGTTGCGTCCCCGCGAACAGGAGCCCCGCGCCGGCGATGACCGCCAGCACCCAGGCGGCGACCGCGATCATGAGACCTGTCGATCCGCCCGCCTGGCCCGTCGCGACGCGCGACGCGAATGGTGTCGAGATCGCGAGCAGGGCGAAACACAGGCCGGTCATCGCGAGTCCGCCACCGACGATCGCTCCGCCGATCAACGCCGCGGAATCTGCGGATTGGTGGCGAGCGGTAGCGGGCATGCGATCACCTTGCGGTATCCCGACCATGTCCGCCAATGACCTTTCCTGCCCATCGCGGCGCGGCGGTCGGCCCATGGGCTGACCCAGACCACTCCGGACCGGCCCAGGACCGGTGTCGGGACGCACCGAGGTTGGCCCGACACCCTGCCTGACGGCGGCTCCAGACCGGACCCCCGTACCATTGCCCGCGCTCGCGCTGCCAGACATCCTCCAGAGATGCGAGGACAGAATCCATCGACGCTCGACGCGAGGTCGTGGTTGAGCGCGCTTGCCGCGGCCGGCCTGCTTCTGGCCGTCTTCGCCGCACCGATCTCCGCTGAGCCGAACAAGGCCCAGCTCTCCGACGCCGTCGTCTCGCCACGAACCGGGACGACGGCGACCAAGATCAAGATCTCGGTGGTCTACCAGAACCGGATCGGAGTGCCAGCGGGGACCGTCGCCGCCATCATCGGTAAGTCGACATATCCGATGTCGCGGCAATCTGGTGGTGACTGGCGCAACGGCGTCACTTTTGCGTGGTCCGGCACGTTGCCGAAGGGAACCCACAAGATCGTCCTGAACGTCCGCGCCCGGGGCAAGAACGAAGCGAGTCTGGAAGCTGGATCGGTCACGATCGGTCCGGTCGCCGCTCCCAAGCCGACCCCGAAGCCGGCCCCCAAACCAACGCCGAAGCCGACCCGCGAGCCACCCGCCTCGACACCGCGACCGACCCCCACGTCTACCGGAACTGCGCCGGCATCAACGACCGGCCCCGCCCCGACACCCACGACACCCGTCGGAGCCGCGACCAGGACGCCCGTGCCGAGCCTGCCAGGATCGGCGATCCCATCCGTCGCACCGAGCGCATCGCCGCCGATCACGGCAGTGGCAGGCTCGACTTCGGGCGGATCCGGCGGCACCGGACCGGGGCAGGACGGATCCCGCTCGGGTGGCTCGACCGGACCGACCGGGCCTGACCGCCCCATTGGACCGATCGCAATGGCCCTCGCGACCCTCGGCCTCCAAGGTCCGGTGTTCCCGTCGTTCAGCGCCGTCCCGACGCTGGTCGCGACATCCGCTGCCGTGACTGTCGCGATGGGGATGGGGATGGGCCTCTTCGGCCGTCGCCGCCGCGACGATGACCTGCCCGCGGAGATGCTCGCCTCGGCTGCGGCGACCGGGGTCGCGACCCTGCCACGGGTCGTCGTCCCGGATGTCCAGACGCGGGTGCTGGAGCCAGCCGGCCTTTCGCCTGAGATGGAAGCGCTGCTGCCGCGTTGGCGTCGGCCGTCCCTCCTGCAGGCGCGCAAAGCCGATCCCATTCGCGATGCCCTCCCGACCGCACCGCGGCTGACCTTCGACGAGGGCCTCGTGGGCCCGCTCGATGGTGGTGAACGACGCTTCGTCCGTTACAGGGTCGTCCGACTGCTCGACGCGCCGGACGAGTTGCGCGGTGCCGAGATCGGCTACCTCGACCAGGGTGACGAGGTTCAGGTGCTCGAGAGCTACGGGGCCTATCGACTGGTCCTGTCGCCCGATGGGCAGCAAGGTTGGCTGCACAAGATGACGCTCGGCGAGATCGTCCTTGACGACGCCCAGGACCCCGACCTCCCGGTGGCCACGATGCCGGTCGAGGCCGAAAGCTGGACGATGGGTGAGTCGGACGTCGACACAGACGTCTTCGAGGCCTATCTCGAGTCGCGCCGCCGCCGCACCTGACCCGGGACCTCCTTTCGAAGCACCAGGATGTGCTGGTGGACGATGTTCGGGACAAAGGCGCGAGGGTAGCCATACGGCCGCAACCGCGTTCCCGCCTGGTACCAGATGAGGTCGCCCTTCGGGATGAACCCGACCGCGCTGGCCTGAGCGGCGAGGTCCGAACCGGTAAAGACGTATCGACCGCCCTGGTAGGCATCGCGAACGATGACGACGGCGTAGCGACCATCGCGGAGAACACGGTGCAGCTCGCCGAAGACGACACCCATCCGCTCCAGAAAGGTGGCGTAGTCCGCGACGTTGGCGAGGTCCTGTGCTGAATCGCTGACCATCGCGTAGTCGGTCCGGCGGTTCGCGTGAGCCTCCGCCAGGGCACCACCCGCCATCGTCATCGGCAGTTGCAGGTTGTACGGCGGGTCCGTCGCGACGAGGTCGATCGATCCCGTCGCCAGCGTGGGCAGGACGCTGAGCGCGTCGCCGACGCGCAGTTCGACCCCGGATGGATCGAACGACCGCTGGCCACCTCGGTCGGCCGGGCCAAGGTCGGCCAGATCCGGCCCCGCGCCGTCGCGCTCTGCGCTCAGGTCGCGCACGACGGACTCGAAGACATCGGCCCATCGCGGATCGAGCTCGATCCCGAGTGCGCGGCGTGGACCATGGGTGATCGCCGCGCCGAGCAGGGTCCCACCGACGCCTGCGAACGGGTCCAGTACGAGATCGCCGGTCCGGCTGAAGAACTCGATGAGGCGAGCCATGAGTCGTGGGGGCTTGTTGGCGCCATGGACTCGACGGGACGCGTGCCCGAGCTCGGACGGATAGGCGGTCGTAAGCAGCGACTTGGTGAAGTAGAGCCACTCGTCGCCAGGAAGCTCATTCAAGGTGTTGGCCGGATGGGGTGCGCGATCGGCAACGGACATGTCGGCCAGCGTAGCCGACGGGCGCCGTAGAATGCGGTATGCCCGGCAGGTACACGAGCACACGGTTCATCGGGCGGGATGCGGCCTTCGGGCGTCTCGCCACCAGGCTCGACGACGCCGCCAACGGTCGAGCCAGAACCGTGATCGTCGCCGGAACGGCCGGTATCGGGACCACCCGGTTCCTCGATGAGGCGATCGACCGGATCCATGCCGCGGCGGAGCCCATGACTGTCCTTCGGGCGACGGCCTGGTCGGGCGGAGACGAGCCCTACGGCCCGCTGATCCGAGCGATCGGCCCGACACTTCGCGGGCTCCCGGCCGGGGTCCTGGTCGACAAACTTCGGGCCGCAGCCTCGGATGTCGCCCGACTGATGCCCGATCTCGAAGCGCGACTGGCCAGCGATGACCACTGGATCCCGGACCGGAACATCACGGCGCCGGAGCGTCGTCAAGCACGGATCCTGGAGGGCATCCTCGGGTTGTTGGGACGACTCGGGGAGGAGCGCCCGGTCGTCCTGGTTCTCGAGGACATGCATCAGGCCGATGCGGCAACCCGTGCCCTTGTCACGTTCCTCACCCGGATCGCGCGCGCTCAACGGCTCGCGATCATCGCGTCCTTCGAACCCGATGTCGTTGGCCGTGGTCACCCCTGGCTCGAGGATCTCCGAGCGATCTGGTCCGGACCACGCACACCGGAGCGTATCGACCTGGAACCGCTCGATCGAGATGAACTCGCGATCCTGATCGAGGGGATCGAGGGTGAGCGGGCTTCGGCCAGCCGACTGCTCCTGGTCACCGAGCGTTCGGGTGGCCTGCCTCTCGTGGCTGAGGAGCTTCTCGCCGCTCGTCGCGAATTGCCATCCTCGTCTCTGACCGGATCATTCGACGAACTCGTGGTCGCCCGGATGTCGATCCGGTCTTCAGAGTGTCGCCGGGTCGCCAGACTCCTCTCCCTCGCGGGCCGTCCGATCGAGCCGTTCGACCTGGTCGCCGTTGGCGCCGCGTACGAGGCCGGGACGCGGCGCGCGGCTCCACGATCGAGCAGTGGGCCCCGGCATGGGGATGGCGTCCTTGACGCAGATCTCAGGGCCGGGCTGGACGAGGCGGTCGAGGGTGGGTTCATCGTCGAGGCCGGCGGAGTCATCGAGTTCCGCCACGGATCGATCGGACGAGCGATCGCGCAGGACCTGCTGCCCATCGCTCGGGCGCGCCATCACGAGGCCCTCGCCGTTGGCATGGCCGGGCACCCGATGGCCGTCGCTGGACACTGGCTGGCCGCTCATGACGTTGCGTCCGCCCGCAGGGCGGCCATCGAGGCCGCGGGGGTAGCCGGCGATCGTCAAGCGGCCGCGGATGAACTCGAGGCCCTCGAGCTCGCCATGTCGTTGCCCGAGCCGGCCGGTCGGAGCGGTCCGACTCGAAAACGTTCCGTCGAGCCATCGGATGTCGTGGATCTTCAAGTCCGTGCGGCCGAGGCCGCGTTCGCGATCGGACGAACGGCGCGGGCAACGAGCTACCTGGAGGCGGCCATCGGAGGACTCGATGCCCGCCGCGATCGGATCCGGCTCGGGTTACTTCACGACCGACTCGCCCAGATACGGCGCGCGGCCGGCGATCCGGCGGGGGCGATGGCGACGGCTCGCCGGGCGGTCGAACTCGTCCCTCGGGAACCGACCATGGAACGGGCGACGGTCGTTGCCACGCTCGCCCAGCTCAAGATGATCGAAGGCGTCTTTTCGGAAGGTGCTCGGCTCGCCCAGGAAGCGATCCGTGTCGCGGAGGCCTGCGATCCTGTTGCCCGAAGCCAACGGGTGCATGCGATGACGACGTTGGCCGTGGCCCTGGCCTGGGGTCGCGATCCGGTTGCCGCGATCGACCTGCTCCACGATGCCGAGATCGAGGCCAAGGATCTCGACGACCAGGA
>SPCO01000049.1 GCA_004525275.1 Thermomicrobiales bacterium
CGCGGCTCCGAACGCTCGTCCGCCGTGAACTCCTTGTCCAGATGGTGGATCCGCGATCTCCGGAACGGGGTCAGTACGCGTTCGTCCAGGCACTCATCCGTGAGGTCGCCTACAACACGCTGGCAAGAAACGACCGTAAAGTGCGCCACCTCGCTGCGGCGCGTTTCTTCGAGTCGCTCGAGACCGAGGAACTGGCCGGGGCCCTGGCCGGTCATTACCTGGCCGCTCAGGGGTACGCCGCCGACGGGCCGGAAGCGGATGCGCTTGCGGCGCAGGCCCGCGTTGCGCTTCGAGCAGCCGCGGAGCGTGCCGCGGTGCTCGGTTCCCACGCCCAGGCGGTCACCTTCCTGGAACACGCCCTGGTCGTCAGCCCGGCGCCGGTCGATCGGGCCGATCTGCACGAACGAGCGCTCGGTTCAGCCATGCAGGGCCTCGTGGCGGAGGTGGCGGAGCGGCATGCCCTCGGCGCCCTGGAGGCCCAGCGCGAGCTCGGGGACCGGCCGAGCATCGCCCTGGCTTCTGCCGCGTATGCCGACGCGATCTCCAAGTTCGTGAATGACCGAGCACGCGTCCTCGAGATCGTCCTGCCCGCCTGGGAGGAGTTCTCGGATCTCGAGGAGACACCGGCCGGTGTCGCTTTGATGCTCGCCATCACCAGTGGATATGTCGACGCCGAGGACGTGACGGCGTCCACATGGCTCGAACGCCTCTTGCCCGTCGCCGAGCGCCTCGACCTGCTTCCGATCACCGCGGCGGCGCTGTCGCGACGGGCCAGCCTTCTGATCCGGACGGGCCGCCCTCGCGAAGGACTCATCCTGCTGCGCGGAACGAACGACCTGGCGATCGCCAATGAGCTCGTCGATGTCGACTTTAGTACTCGCACGACACTGACCTTCTATGAGCAGTTCGCCGACCCAGGCGCCGGCCTGGCGATGGCTCGCGAAGGTCTCGACGTCGCCGGCCGGCGAGGCTCGCTCGTCTACGGGTTCCAGATGGTCGGAAACGCCGTCTCGTGTGCGATCCGCGTGGGCGATTGGGCCTGGGCATCGACCCTGCTCGATGACTGGCTGGGGAACGAGATCACGGGCTGGTTCTATACGGAACTGTTCGTGGACCGCGCGGTCCTCACCGCGCTGCAGGGCGGGGATCCTACGGCGGATCTGCTCGAGGCCGAGCGTCTGGTCGAATCGATGTCCGACACGACGTCGGACACCCAGTACGTCTCGTACGGTCACTGGGGTCGCGCATGGGCGGCTCTTACTGGCGATCGGCTGGCAGATGCCCGGCGGGAGGCGATCTCGGCGGCGGACGTCACGGCCTACTTCACCTCCATCGCCCTGCCTCTGGCCGTCAGAGCCGCGCTCTGGGCAGGCGATGCGGTGGAGGCCAGGGAAGTCGTTAGCCGGGTCGAGCCATTCGCCAACCGCGGGAGGGCGATCGCCCTGGACCTCGTATCCCTCCGCGCCGGGATCGCGGCCCTGGAGGGGCGTCGGGCCGATGCGATCGCCGGGTATCGAGAGGCACTTCGTGGCTGGCGCAGCCTGGGGCTCGCCTTCGACGAGGCCATGACCACCGTCGACCTGGCGACGCTGCTTGCGCCGACCGAGGGCGAGATGGCCGAAGCCGGCGCAGCCATCGAAGCGGCCCGTGAGACGCTCGACCGGCTGGGTGCACCGTGGCTGATCGATCGCCTTGAAGCGGGGCCGATCAAGTCACGGGGCCGATCGAACGAGGTCGCCAGGCAGGCCGCTCCGGCCGTGACGGGAGCACGCACAGCCGAGCCACGCTGATCCGGGGCCGGGCTCGCATGCCACAATGAGACATGCCGGCCACGCCGCGGTTCCAGGTCCTGTCCCTGCCGAACGTCCCGTGGGACGTGCTCGAGGAGCGGTTCGTCCGGCTCGAGGCCCTCGGATTCGACGCTGCGGCGATGCCCGACCATTTCGTCGACTGGACGAACCCGTCGAGCCCGTGGTTCGAGTCCTGGACGGCATTGACCGGACTGGCCGCCGCCACGACCACGATCCGGATCGCGACCTGCGTGACCCAGATCCCGTTCCGGAACCCGGCCATGTTCGCCCGGCAGGCGTTGACCCTCGATCACGTGTCCCATGGCCGGCTCGAGATCGGGCTCGGGACGGGCCTCCTGGGCGATCCGTCCTACGCCATGCTCGGCATCCCCGATTGGGACGCGAAGGAGCGCGTGGCCCGGCTGGTGGAGTACGCGGAGATCGTCGATCGGCTGCTCCGTGACGAGTCGTCGTCGTACAGCGGCACCTACTACCGAGTCGATGGCGCGATCATGACCCCACGACCGGTCCAGTCGCCGAGGCCCCCCATCACCATCGGCGCGCTGGGCCCGGTGATGATGCGCCACGCCGCCCGCCTGGCCGACGTGTGGAGCAGCCTGTCGTTCCTCGAATCATTCGACGATCAGGTGGATGAGACCCGTCGGCGGGTCGAGTCGATGGACGAGATCCTCGCGGCCTCGGGCCGCGCGCCGGGCACGCTCCTTCGGTCGTACACGATGTTCGATGCCCAGGCCCGCCCACGGGGCGGCATCTACGACTGCTACGAGTCGGTCGATGCATTCGAGGAGCGAGCGCAACGGATCCTCGACCTGGGCATGGACGAGATCGTCATCTATTACCCGCCCGACGAGCGACAGCTGCCCACCTTCGAGCGGATCGCCACCGACGTCCTGCCGCGGCTTCGGGCTAGCCACGGCCCGAGCTGACCCCGGAGGTCGAAGGAGCCCGTATGTCACGCATCGAGATCGGCCTTGTCCTCCCGGTGAGCGAGTCGTTCGTCGACGGTACGACTGCGCGCTGGACCGATATCCGCGAGCTCGCGACCCGCGCCGAAGCGGTCGGGTTCGACACCGTCTGGCTGGCCGACGAGCTGCTGTGGCGCCCGGCCGAGGGTCCGACGATCGGCTGGTGGGAATGCGTGGCGATGACCGGCGCCGTGGCGGCCGCCACCACGAGGGTGAAGGTCGGGACCTGGGTCCTGTCCACACTCCACCGCAACCCGGGGATCACCGCGAAGGCCGTCGAGACGCTTGATGAGATCAGCGGGGGACGGTTCGTCTTCGGCCTTGGCTCCGGGCACGCCGGCAGTCAGGCCCATGCCTTCGGATTGCCCGAGGACCAGGTGTACAGCCGGTTCGCCGAGGCGGTCGAGATCATCATCCCGCTGCTACGGCAGGGTCGGGCGGACTACCAGGGGACGTTCCACGCCGCGCACGACCTGGAGCAGCGACCGGTCGGACCGCGACCTGGCCGGATCCCGATCGTCATGGGTGCCAAGGGTCCCAAGATGCTTCGCCAGGCGGTCAGCCACGCCGATATCTGGAGCTGGTACGTGGAGGAGCGGAGCGATCTCACCGAGTTCGGCCCGCGCCTCGAAGCACTCGAGGCGGCATGTCTCGAGCACGGCCGAGATCCCGCGACGATCGGGCGGTCGGCGGGGATCATCGTGGAACCGACGTCGATCACGGGTGCGGCGGAGGCGCTCGGCGTTCCCGTCAGTGGTTCAGCCGAGGAGATCGCAGACGGCATTCGAGCCTTCGGCTCTGGAGGCTTCACCCACGTCGAACTCATCCTCTGGCCACCGACGCTGGCCGCGCTCGAGGCGATGGCGCCCGTCCTCGAGCTCCTCGACGCAGACTGATCGCCGCCTCGGTCGGCTTCGGTTCGCACGCGGGGTGTAATCGCCGGTCGAGTTCGTCGTTGTAACCATCAAACCCCCGATCAGGTTCGATGGAAAGGACTGACCGCCCGTGCGTAGGACCCTGCTCATCCCGATGGCCACGATCGCGGTTCTGGTGGCGATGCTGCTTCCAGTCGTCGCCCTTGCATCCAACGGCGGCGTCGATCGAACGACCCAGGCCAGTGCAGGTGCAGTCGCCGACGACGTGACGGTCGCAGACGCGCCTGGCCTCCGCCTGGGCTGTTCCGTGACCCGCTACCACGCCGCTCCTGCGGTCGTTTGTCGGTGGTCGGCGGTCGAGAGCGACAAACTACGCGGCTACAAGCTATGGCGCACGGTCGGCGCGCCGGGCACCCACCCGCGCCAGCTGATCGGCAAGATCCCGGCCGACGCGCGGCTCCGCCACCTCGATACCCGCGTGCGCCGCGGTCACGTCTACACCTATCTCGTCGTCGCGGTTGCCAAGGACGGTTCGAGGATCGCCGTGGGTGGTCCGGTCGCTGTGAGGATCCCGGGGCGACACCACGCGTTGCGCTTTGTGTGTGCGGTGGGCTCCGATGGGGATCATCTCGGGGTGGGCTGCAAGTGGTCCGAGTCCAAGGATCCGGCGGCTGTCGGATACGTCCTATGGCGGTCGGTCGATGGTGGCGCTCGCCAAGCCATCTACCGGACGGGTCTCGACGGGCGACTGCACTTCTTCGATACGAAGGTCGAGCCCGGCCAGTCGATCCGTTATGCCGTGGTCGCGGTTGATGCCACGGGCCATCGCGTCGGCAAGGGCGGTCCCATCGTGGTCCGTATCCCGGCTCGGCGTTGAGCCTCCGACCGCCGACCGCGTCCATGCGGGACCGGGACTGCGACGGCTGAGGTCGTCAGACTGGAGCCGGTGAAAGTCGACCCCCATGAGGATCTCGACGAACGAACGTTGGTCGAGCTGGCCCGCGCGGATCCCGAAGCATTCGCCCAGCTCTATCGCCGGTACTTCGCGAGGGTGTATGCCTTCGCGTACCGGCGAACGAGCGTGCCCGAGATTGCGGAGGACATCACATCGGCCACCTTCGAGCGGGCTTTTCGCAGCCTCGACACGTTCACCTGGCGAGCCAGCGGCTTCGGCCCTTGGCTGTTCCGGATCACCTCCAATGAGCTGGTCGATCACTATCGGCGCGCATCGCGGGCGACATCGGATCGGGCGCTCCGTGCCGCTGAAGCGCTCCACGGGGCTGGCCCGCCCGACCCGGCCGATGCGGTCCTCGGCCGGGACGCGGCAGCTGACGTGTTGGCAGCTATGGATCAGTTGAGCCCCCGCTACCAACGGGCACTGTCGCTGCGCTACCTGTCGGGTCTCACCGCCGACGAGGCCGCTGCGGCCATGGGCACGTCCAAAGCGACCATGGCCGTCGTCGTGTACCGGGCGACTCGCGCGTTGCGACGCGCCGTGAAGGCGGCCCCGGAATGAACGATGAGGTCCGCAACGCGCTGGAGGACGCGGGCCGTCGAGAGGTGCCGGAGCCGCGCGACGACTTCGCGACCGGGCTCGAGCAACGTCTGCTGACCCTGGCAAAGAACTCGCCACCGGATGCCCCGCCCCAGCCAGCTCGGCGGCCGTCGGTGTTCGGTCTGGCTGCCGGCCTCGTTGCGGTTGCTCTGGCGTTGGCCGTCGCCGTGACGATCCTCGGCAACGACGATCGCTCGTCGGTCGCCTTCGAGCTGTCAGATTCGGTGAACGTGGTGGTCGTGCTGGCCGACGGCACGACGCTGGTTGATCCCGATGGCTTGTTGCTGCCCGATGGCGCGGTCGTCCAAGTCGGTGTCGATGGTTCCGCCCGCGTTGGCGACATCGTCTTGACCGCTGGCGACACGGCCACGATCGTCGACCGACGTCTCCGGGTCGATCGGCAGCCACGCTCGGCGGTTGTGTCGCCTAACCGGCCAACGACAACGCCCAGCCACTCGACTCCAACGCCGGCCACGAGCAAGGAGCCTTCCGAGAACCCGCCCGCGCCGGCACCGCCTGCCAGCAGCGCGACTCCCACGGCCTCGCCGACTCGACCCACGGCCACGCCGACCGCCGCTCCCGACACCAGTCCGAGCTCAACGCCACCGTCCGATGTCCAATACCTGAGACTAACGGCCCGTGTCGTGGGTCCGTCGGAGGTCAGGGTGACCTGGGAGCGCATCCGCGGGGCTCATCGCTACATCCTGATCGGGACGCGCTCGCGCGACGGACCCGCAGCGACACCGAGATACCCGGGCTCCTGGATCATCGGCCGATTCGCCAAACCACCCGCTGAAGCGCTGACGTTCACCGTCAGGGACGCGATCGTCGAGGTCAAAGTGCGGGTCATCGCGCTCGCGGCGGACGGCTCTGTTCTCACACGCAGCAGGATCGTGACGCTTACGTTCCCGCGCTGACGCGAGCCGGCGGTCGATAACCTGTTGGTCAGGGGGAAACCTTTCTCCCTGTGCGATGCCTCAGAGATATGTGACCCTTGGCTGACTTGGTCCCGGTCGCAGTCCGGCTGGGAACGCCGGGTGAGCCCAGAACAGACGTCGATCTGACGAGAGCGGAGTATTCGTGACCGACCGGTCCACCACGCGACTCCTGTCCGGCCCGAGCCTTGCCGGCGCGGCCGAGGGTCTCGGCAGCCACACGTCGCGCCTGGGACCGCTTCCGCGAGGGATCGATTCGTCGAGTCTGGTGACTGAACTCGAGGCGAGCGGTCTGCTCGGGCGAGGCGGTGCGGGTTTCCCGGTCGGCCGCAAATGGCGGGCGCTGGCGGAGCGTCCGACCGGTCGAGCTGTGATCGTGGCGAACGGCGCGGAGGGCGAGCCGGCGAGCCTCAAGGATCGGGTCCTGATGGCACATCGACCGCATCTCGTGCTCGATGGGGCGATTCTCGCCGCGAATGCGATCGACGCCGATGAGATCGTCCTGTACATCGGGCAGGAGCACAAAGCCGCGGTCGAATCGATTGGCCGGGCCATCGACGAGCGACGCGGCGGCGTCCGACAGCCGATTCGTCTCGTGCAGGCGCCGATCGGGTACGTCGCCGGAGAAGCATCGGCGGCGGTGAACTACATCAACACACGCGATGCTCGACCGACGACCACGCCACCACGTGTCTCCGAGCACGGCGTGGATGGTGGTCCTACCCTGGTCCAGAACGTCGAGAGCCTCGCCTACGCAGCCCTCATCGTGCGGTTCGGCGCACATTGGTATCGGACAGCT
The DNA here is from genome assembly GCA_004525275.1 of Thermomicrobiales bacterium. Classification (GTDB taxonomy): domain Bacteria; phylum Chloroflexota; class Limnocylindria; order Limnocylindrales; family CSP1-4; genus SPCO01. Next base: position 6,941 of record SPCO01000049.1, read on the forward strand.
GGTCGTCTCGAGTCACCGGGGACGGCCCTGATCACCGTCGGCGGCGCGGCCGGCGAGGGCGGGGTGCGGGAGGTCGAGCTTGGCATCACGGTCGGGGAGATCGCCGACGCCGAAGCGACGCCGCCAGGGCGCATCCAGGCGGTCCTGCTGGGTGGCTATTTCGGGACATGGGCGTCGGTGCGAGATGTCCGGCAGATGCCGCTCGATCCGGCCGAGATGAAACGCCGTGGGCTGACGTTCGGCTGCGGTATCGTCGGGCTGTTGCCGACGGGTACGTGTGGGGTCGTGGCCACGGCCGGGATCATGGCGTACCTCGCCAAAGAGAGTGCCGGCCAATGCGGCCCGTGCGTGCATGGTCTGCGGGCCATCGGCGATGCGACGGGCCGGCTGGCCAGCGGTCAGGCGGGTGCGAGTGAGGTCGTCGATATCGAACGTTGGGCCTCGCAGATCGGCGGTCGGGGTGCCTGCCACCACCCCGACGGCGCCATCCAGCTGATGACCAGCGCGATGAACGTGTTCGGTGACGAGTTCATCCAGCACGCCCGAACGGGGCGTTGTTCCGTGACTGGGTCCAGGATCGCGGCGGCCTAGATGGACGTGACATTGCGGGTCGACTGGATCTTGTGTGACGGATATGGCCTGTGTGGCGATCTCCTGCCCGACCTGATCGACCTGGACGAGTGGCGGTACCCGATCCTGAGCCCGGAGCCGGTCGAGCGCGGTCGTCTAAGTGACGCTCAGCGAGCCATCGACTGTTGTCCGATGAAGGCACTCAAGCTCGAGTCCGAGACGGTGCGCCGCCGACCAGGCTAGGAGGCTCCCGCCCGCCGAAACGCGGGGAAGCGCGGCTGCCGCTCGGGCGTCGCCCCGGTCGGCATAAGATGCGGCATGGTGATGCCTCGATGAACTGCCTCGCGTGCGGGTCGCTGAACGAGGACGGCCGCAAATTCTGCGGCGAGTGCGGTGCTGCCCTCGGACGAACCTGCGCCGCATGCGGCGCCGCGAACCCGCCGACGGTCAAGTTCTGCGGGGAATGCGGGTCCCCGCTCCAGGGCTCGACGCTAGCGTCTGTCGGAGCGCCGACCGACCAGGCGTCCGGTGGTACCGAGCGTCGTCTCGTCTCGGTCCTGTTCCTCGACCTGGTCGGGTTCACGGCGCTGTCCGAGCAGCGCGACGCCGAGGACGTTCGGGCGCTCCTCGGCGCCTACTTCGATACCGCGCGAACGATCATCGAGCGTCACGGCGGGGCCGTCGAGAAGTTCATCGGCGACGCCGTGATGGCCGTGTGGGGGGCGCCCGTCGCCCACGAGGACGATGCCGAGCGGGCGGTCCGCACGGCGCTCGAGCTGGTCGACGGGGTCCAGGCGTTGGGCGAAGCCGAAGGCGTGCCGCTCAAGGCCCGGGGCGGCGTCCTGACCGGCGAGGCCGCCACGGTTCGCGGCGCCGTCGCAGAGGGCATGGTCACCGGCGATATGGTCAACACCGCCTCGCGCTTGCAGTCAGCCGCCGACCCGGGGACGGTCTACGTCGGCGAGGCGACCTTCCGGGCCGCGTCCCGGGCCATCGCGTTCGAAGCGGTCGGTGCCCTCACGCTGAAAGGGAAGGAGGCCCCCGTCCTGGCCTGGCGTGCCCTGCGGGTGGTCGCCGATCGAGGCGGTGCGAACCGGATGGCTATCGAGCCGCCATTCGTCGGCCGGACCGAGGAACTCCGTCTGCTGAAGGAACTCTTCCATGCGACG